>NZ_JBHJRX010000021.1:119673-134298 GCF_042268605.1 Streptomyces sp. NPDC056296
CGTGTCGTGCGTGGTCTGGTTGCGACCCAGAGGTCGTTCCGACGCAGGAGAGGTGGTTGGTTGCACAGCAGGCCGGAGAGGCGAGGCGGGGGTGACCGGGCTGCTTCGGCCGGGCGCCTCGGCGCCGTCCGGAGAGGCCACCGCCTCAGCCGCGGACCAGGAAACGTGCGAGCTCGCCCGACCTGTCCCGATGTCACGTACCTCGCGTCTGTTTGCTCATCTTGTCGCGGGCCACCATCTCCAGCACGACCGCGATCGCGACGGCCTCCACCGCAAGCAGCGCGACCAGCACGAAGAGCTGGACCGCCCCGGCCGGCAGGGGTGAGGCTCCGCCGAGGAGCATGCCGATGAACGCGCCGGGCAGGGTGACCAGCCCGACCGTTCTGGTCTGGTCGAGTGCCGGTATCAGGGCGCCTGCGGCCGACGGCCACGCGATCTCCCCGATCAGGATGCCGGTCACGGGGATCAACGCGATGCCCCTGACCGGCAGCAGCCCGATGGCCACGAGCAGCAGGACGACCGGGAACACGGCGACGCCGATCGGTACGGCGGCCCACCACCAGGTGTGGTTGCCGGTGATGCGGCGGCCGGCCGTCCAAGTCGCCACCGCGAACATCAGGGCGACGCAGGCGAAGAGCAGCAGGGCGAGTGTGATGCCGAGGGTCGGGTTCACCGGGAGCAGGGTCGAGGCCGACGTGGTCACAGCCCCGCCCCGAGGCGGGGCACCGTCAGGGCCGGCTGGTCAAGTAGCCGCCCATGGAGGTGAAGTACTCCGTCGCGGACAACTCCCGCCCGTCCTCCGTGCGTACGCGCGTGAGGGCGAGGCCCCGGTTGCGGCCGGTGCGCGCATCGGCTCCGGCGACGATCACCACGCCGTCCCCCTCGCGGTAGAAGACGCGGCCGGGCGTACCGCCGTAGCGGCCCTGGGACACGACGGCGGCGAGGATCTCGAGTCGCCTGCCCCGGTGGAAGGTGAAGGCGCTGGGGTAGGGATCGGACTGGGCGCGCACCAGGCGCTCCAAATCCTCGGCCGGCCAGGACCAGTCGATGCGGATGTCCTCGTCGGAGCGCTTGTGGAAGAAGCTCGCCTTGGACCGGTCCTGCTTGGTGAACTCCGTCCGGCCCGCGGCGATGAGGCCGAGGGCGCCGATGGTGACCGGAGCGATGAGGTCGACCGTCTTGTGGAAGAGGTCGGTGGCGGTGTCCGCCGGTCCGACCGGCACCGCCTCCTGCCGGACGATGTCGCCGGCGTCCAGTTCGTCGTCCATCATGTGCGCGGTGATGCCCACTTCGGTCTCCCCGTTGATCAGGGCCCAGATCAGCGGGGAGAAGCCGGCGTACTTCGGCAGCAGTGAGTCGTGGACGTTGAGCGTGCCGTGGCGCGGGAGGCCGAAGATGTGCGGGGGGATCCACGTCCGCCAGTTGTTGGCCACGATGACGTCCGGGTCGGCCTCCTTGAGGCGTTCGAACAGCTCGTCGTCGTCAGGGCGGTTGCGGATCAGTACCGGCACGCCGTGCTCCTCGGCGAGGTCGGCGACGGAGTCGCTCCAGATCTTCTCGTAGGCGTGCTCGCTCACGGGGTGCGTCACGACCAGCACCACGTCGTGTTCGGAGTCCAGGAGGGCTTGGAGGGTGCGGTGCCCCCAGGTCTGGTAACCGAACATGACGACCCGCATGGGGTTCCTCCTCAAAGCAGGGGATGGCCCGGGCAAGTAAAGCAAGCCTTACCTTGGTCCGCAACGGCTGTGTACAGCACTCCAGTTGAGGGATCTTCCTGCCGGGTCGCCCTATCGACAGGGGCACGGCATTAGCTTAGGCTCACCTAAGTTTCCGGCGGCCGCTCCGTCGGCATGTCCCATTTCGGCAATCCCCCACGCCCGACAGGTGACTGTCCCGCACGATGGGAGTGACATGTCACAGGTTCTTCCTGATGACGCAACACTGGTCCACGACCTCATTGGCATCGGCTTCGGACCGTCCAATGTCGCCATGGCGATCGCGATCGGCGAGCACAACGCAGGCGCAGGCGGGCAGGAGGCGATCAGCGCTCGCTTCTTCGAGCAGCAGCCGCGCTTCGGCTGGCACCGCGGCATGCTGATCGACGACGCGACCATGCAGGTGTCCTTCCTCAAGGACCTGGTGACACTCCGGAACCCGGCCAGCGAGTTCAGCTTCCTCTGCTACCTGCAGAGCAAGGGACGGCTGATCGACTTCATCAACCACAAGAACCTCTTCCCGCTGCGGGTGGAGTTCCACGACTACTTCGAGTGGGCCGCGGCCAAGGTCGACGACATGGTCTCCTACGGTCACGAGGTCGTCGGCGTCGCATCCGTCGTCCGTGACGGAGTTGTGCACCACCTGGAGGTGACGGTCCGTTCGGGGGAGGGGCTCGAGGTCCACCGGGCGCGCAACCTCGTCATCGGAACCGGGCTGCGCCCCCTCCTGCCGGACGGCGTGGAGCGCGGCGACCGCGTCTGGCACAACTCCGAACTCCTGGCGAAGGTCGACGGGTTGGACGGCACCTCGCCGTCCCGGTTCGTCGTCGTCGGCGCCGGACAGAGCGCCGCCGAGAACGTCGCCTACCTGCACCGCCGCTTCCCCGAGGCCGAGGTCTGCGCGGTCTTCACCCGCTACGGCTACAGCCCCGCCGACGACAGCGCGTTCGCCAACCGGATCTTCGACCCCTCGGCGGTGGACGAGTACTTCGCCGCGCCCGGCGGCGTCAAACGCCGGCTGATGGACTACCACGGCAACACCAACTACTCCGTGGTGGACATCGACCTGATCGACGACCTGTACCGGCAGATGTACCGGGAAAAGGTCCTCGGCACCGAGCGGTTGCGCTTCCTCAACGTGTCCCGGCTCACCGAGGTCAAGGAGACGCCCGACAAGGTCCGTGCCACCGTCACGTCCCTCGTCACCGGCGAGGAGACTCTCCTGGACGCGGACGTCGTGGTCCTCGCCACCGGCTACAGCCCGGCCGACCCCCTCGGCCTGCTCGGCGAGGTCGCGGACCGCTGCCTGCGGGACGACGAGGGTCTCGTCCGGGTCGAGCGTGACTACCGCATCGCGACCGACCCCGACCTGCGCTGCGGCATCTACCTGCAGGGCGGCACGGAGCACACCCACGGCATCACGTCGTCCCTGCTGTCCAACACCGCCATCAGGGTCGGGGAGATCCTGGAATCGCTCCTCGCCCGGGGCCTCAAGTCCGCTTCCGACGAGGCCCGAACGGTCGCCGACGGAACCGGCACCAACGCCCGTTAGTGTACGTCGCCATGACCACGACTGCGGTTGAGCGCCCCCTGCCCAGGGGCACAACAGAGGCCCGCCGAAGGCGGGTCGTGGGTTTGGGCGCACTTGCGGTGGTACTCGTGGTCGCGGCAGCCGCGTCGCTGGCCGTGGGGGCGCGCTCGTTGAGCCCCGCCGAGGTGTGGCACGGGCTGTTCGCGGCGCCCGACCCCGATCAGCGGCTCACCGAGATCAGGCTCATCGTGCGGACCGTGCGGGTGCCCCGCACGGTCCTGGCGGTCGTCGCGGGCATCGCCCTGGGGATCGGCGGGGCACTGATCCAGGGGTACACGCGCAATCCGATCGCCGACACGGGCCTGCTGGGGGTGAACTCCGGCGCCTCGTTCGCCGTGGTGACGGGGATCGCCCTGTTCGGGTTCACCAACCCGTTCCAGTACGTCTGGTTCGCCTTCCTGGGCGCCGCGGTCGCGGGTGTCGTCGTGTTCGGGCTGTCGAGCATCGGCCGGGGCGCCGGCAACCCGTTGACGCTCGCACTGGCCGGGCAGGGCGTCACCGTGTTCCTCGCGGCGATGACCACGGCGATCGCGCTGACCGACAAGGCCTCGCTGAACGCGCTGCGGTTCTGGAACGCGGGCTCGGTGGCCGGCGTCGGGTTCGACGTCATCTGGCCGGTGACCGGGTTCATCGCGGCCGGGCTGGTGCTGGCGCTGACCACGCTGCCCGCCATCAACCTGCTCAACCTCGGTGACGACGTGGCGCGGGGGCTGGGCGTGAACATCGCGCTGAGCCGGACCGTCGGCATTGTCGCCATCACCCTGCTGGCGGGCGCGGCGACGGCGGCGTGCGGCCCCATCGCGTTCATCGGCCTCATGGTGGCCCACGTGGCCAGGTATCTGACCGGGCCGGACTATCGCTGGCTGGTGCCGTACGCGGGACTGCTGGGCGCCGTCGTGCTGCTGGTCTGCGACATCGTGGGACGCTTGGTGGTGCGGCCGGGGGAGCTGGACGCGGGTGTCCTCGTCGCGCTCCTCGGCGCGCCGTTCTTCGCGGCCCTGGTGTGGCGCGGAAAGTTCAAGAACGCGTGAACGGGGCGGATGTGAAGGTGAACCAGGCCGACGTGCGGCCACCACTGACGCCCGGCGTGCGGCTCGGACGCGTGTCGTTCGTATGGCGGCCCTGGATCGCGTGCGTGACGCTGCTGCTGGCGGCGGCGGTCTTCCTGGTGTTCTGTCTGTCCATCGGGGTCGGGGACTTCCCGATCAGCCTGCCTCGGGTGGTCGCCACCATCTTCGGCCGGGGCGAGTCGGTCGACGAGTTCGTGATCATGGACTTGCGGATGCCGCGTGCCCTCGCCGGCCTTGTCGTGGGGATCGCGCTGGGGGTGTCCGGCGCGCTCACGCAGTCCATCGCGCGCAACCCGCTGGCCAGCCCGGACATCCTGGGCATCACCAACGGCGCGAGCGCCGTCGCCGTGTTCCTGGTGACCGTCTCGGGTGGCACCGCCGCCGCGATCGTCAGCGCCGTGGGCCTGTCCGCGGCGGCGCTCGCGGGCGGTCTCGGCACCGGCCTGCTGGTGTACTTCCTGGCGTGGCGGCGCGGGATCGACGGCTTCCGGCTCATCCTCATCGGCATCTCGGTGAGCGCCGTGATGCAGGCGATCACGACCTGGCTGCTGGTCACGGCCGACATCAGGGACGTGGCCCGGGCCCAGGCGTGGTTGGTCGGCTCGCTGGACAACCGGGGGTGGAACGAGGTCTGGGTGGCGCTGTGGGGCACGCTCGTCCTGCTGGTCGTCGTGTCCTGCGTCGCGTTCCAGTTCAAGCCCATGCACTTCGGCGACGAGGTCGCCGCGGGCCTCGGCGTCCGGTACTCGATGGTGCGGGCGGTCCTGCTGCTGTGCGCGGTGCTGCTGGCCGGCGTCGCGGTGAGCGCGGCGGGCCCGGTCCCGTTCGTGGCGCTGGTGGCGCCGCAGGTGGCGATGCGTCTGGCGAGGTGCCCCACACCGCCGTTGGCGGCCTCCGCCATGGTGGGAGCGCTGCTGTTGATCGGCTCGGACCTGATCGCGCGGACGGCACTGCCGGTCTCCCTCCCGGTCGGTGTGGTCACCGCGGCGATCGGCGGCCCCTTCCTCGTCTATCTGCTGGTGCGGGCGAACCGCCGATAGCCGGTACGCCGATGGCCGGTACGCGGATAGCTGGTACAAAGTAAGGCGAGCCTAAACAAGGGGGCCTTGTGGTCGTTCAGTCCATCACCGCGGCCAAGTCCGCAGTCGACGGCGCCTCACGGCTGGCAGCCAGGGGTGTCTCGGTCGGCTACGGCGCCCGGACCGTCATCGACGAACTCGATGTGGCGATCCCGCCCGGGGTGATCACCACGATCATCGGGCCCAACGGCTGCGGGAAGTCCACCCTGTTGCGGACGCTGTCGCGGTTGCTCAAGCCGACCAGGGGAACGGTCGTGCTGGACGGCGAGGACATCGTCACGCTCAGGACCAGGGACGTGGCGAAGAAGCTCGGTCTGCTGCCGCAGGCGCCGGTCGCACCGGAAGGGCTGACGGTGTCCGACCTGGTCGCCAGGGGCCGCCATCCGCACCAGAGCTGGCTGCGGCAGTGGTCGTCGGACGACGCCGCCGTCGTGGAGCGCGCGCTGGCCATGACCGGCGTGTCCGACCTCGCCGACCGGCCGGTCGACTCACTGTCCGGCGGCCAGCGTCAGCGCGTCTGGATCTCCATGACCCTGGCCCAGGGCACCGACCTGCTGCTGCTGGACGAGCCGACCACGTACCTGGACCTGGCGCACGCGATCGACGTGCTCGATCTGGTGGACGACCTGCACGAGTCGGGGTGCACGGTGGTCATGGTGCTCCACGACCTCAATCTGGCCACGCGCTACAGCGACAACCTCGTCGTGATGCGGGAGGGGGCGGTCCTGGCGCAGGGACACCCGCGCGACGTGATAACCGCCGAGCTGCTGCACGAGGCGTTCGGGCTGCGCGCCAAGGTGATCGACGATCCGGTGGGCGATCGCCCTCTCATCGTCCCGATCGGCCGAACGCATGTCGAACTCGACCAATCCGTAACAGAGTTGCAGTAGTGAGGGTAGGCTAACCTCACTCGATCGCGGTAAGGTTTGCCGCCCTTAGACGGGGGCGCAGTGGACAGTGCGACAGCAAGGGATCTCCGGATGCTCCTCAGAACGACGCGTATGAAGTCCCGGCAGCGGTTGGCGGCGGCACTGTCCGCCGCCGCCCTCGGCGCCGGCCTCCTCGCGGGCTGCGGTTCCGACTCGAACGACTCGGCGGACAAGGCGGGCGACGACACCTCGGCCGCCGCCTCCGGCGCCTTCCCGGTCACCGTGGAGCACGCGTTCGGCACCACGAAGGTCACCGAGGCTCCCGAGCGGGTCGTCTCCGTCGGCTACACCGACGACCAGACCATCCTGGCGTTCGGCATCAAGCCGGTCGGCATGGTCGACCAGTACCCGAACCCGGCGGGCCAGAGCCCTGACATCAACACCCAGTGGCCCTGGGTGAAGGACGAGTGGGGCGACTCCAAGCCCGAGGTCGTCATGAAGAACGGCGACTCCGGCCCCAACTTCGAGAAGATCGCCGCCCTGCGTCCCGACCTGATCGTCGCGGTCTACTCCGAGATCGATCAGGCCGCCTACGACAAGCTCTCCAAGATCGCCCCGACGGTGGGCCGCACCAAGGCCGAGAAGGAGCCCTTCAGCGCTCCGTGGCAGGACAACGCCCTCCACATCGCCAAGGCGCTCGGCAAGGCCGAGGAGGGCGAGAAGAAGGTCGCGGACATCCAGGGCAAGCTCGACGCGGCCAAGAAGGCGCACCCCGAGCTGGCGAACCAGACCGCCGTCGCCCTGTCCTGGTACGAGGACTCGGTGGCGCCCTTCACCTCCACGGACGTGCGCGGACGGCTGGTGACGGGCATCGGCTTCAAGTACCAGACCGAGATCGACAAGGTCGCCGACGGCAGCTTCTACACCAAGCTCTCCCCGGAGCGTGTCGACCTCGTGGACGTCGACCGCATCTTCGTCATCAACGACAAGGCGGACCAGGACAAGCTGAAGAAGTTCAAGCTCTTCACCAACCTGGACGCCGTCAAGAACGGCAAGGTGTCGTACCTGCTGGACAGTGAGGGCCCGGCGGTCGGCGCGGCCATCTCCCAGGGCACCTTGCTGTCCATGCCGTACGCGATCGACGAGCTCGTCAAGTCGGTCGGGTAGGTGTGAGAAGCACCGACACACGCGTCGCCCCGGCCATCCTGCGCACGGCGACCGGACGCGAGGCCGGCCGATGGATCGCGGCCCACTGCCGCGAGGTGCCGTGGCTGACGGTCACCACCGTGCTCACCACGGTGGCCGGCGCGGCGCTCCAGGTGCTCCCGGTGCTGCTGCTCGGCCGGGTGGTCGACGGGGTGGTCGAGGGCGAATCGCGATCGGTCCTGGTCACGATCGGGGCCCTGATGGTGGCCGCCGCGCTGCTCGGCGCGGTGGCCACCGCGGTGTCGACCTACCTCATCGGGCGGCTGGGCGCCGACCTCCTCGCGCGGCTGCGGGAAGGCGCCGTCCGGGCGGTGCTGGGGATGCCCAGCACGCGGATCGAGGAGGTCGGCCGGGGAGACGTGCTCTCCAGGGTCGGTGACGACGTCGCCGTGATCTCCAAGGGCATCCGGACGGCCGTCCCCACGGTGTTCTCCGCGGGGGTCCTGGTCGTCATCGCCACGGCAGGCATGTTCGGCCTGGACTGGCGGCTCGGTCTCGCGGGCGCCGGCGCGCTGCCCGCGTACGCGCTGGCTCTGCGCTGGTACCTGCCGCGGTCCGCCCCGCTCTACCAGCGGCAGCGGATGGCGCAGGCCGACCGCGCGCAGGCCCTGATCAGCGGTCTGAACGGGATCGACACGGTCCGGGCGTACCGCCTCGAAGGCGCCTTCCGCGAGAAGGTCGCCACCGAGTCCTGGAGAGTGCGCGATCTCGGTATCGAGGTGTTCCGCTTCTTCGGCCGGTTCGTCGGCAGGGAGAACCGCGCCGAGTTCATCGGGCTGACCCTGATCATCGTGGTCGGGTACGCCCTGATGGAGGCCGACGCCGCCAGCCTGGGCGAGGTGTCGGCGGCCCCGCTGCTGTTCCACCGGCTGTTCACGCCGCTGGGCGCCATCATGTTCACCTTCGACGAGGCGCAGAAGTCGGGCGCGAGTCTGACCCGCCTGGTCGGGGTGCTGGGGGAGGAGGCGGAGGACCGGCTGGTGGGTGACGCGTCGGTGGCGGTGGCGGACGCCGCGCCGTACCCGGTGACGGTCGAGGGGCTGACGTTCGCCTACCCCGGCACCGAGGAGCCGGTCCTCAGGGATGTCGACCTGACGATCCCGGCGGGTGGTTCGCTCGCCCTGGTGGGGGCGACGGGCGCCGGCAAGACGACCCTGGCCGCGCTGATCGCGGGCATCGGGACACCGCAGGCCGGGTCGGTACGTGTCGGACCGACCGACCTGGCCGGACTGGACGAGGCGGGGGCACGGGCCCTCGTGAGCATCCTGACGCAGGAGACGCACGTGTTCTCCGGGCCGCTCGCCGACGACCTGCGACTGGCGGCGCCGGAGGCGACCGACGCCGAACTCGTGGCCGCCCTGCGCACGGTCGGCGCCCACGCGTGGGTCGACGCGCTGCCCGACGGGCTGCAGACCCTGGTCGGCGAAGGCGGTGAGCGCCTCGACGTCACCAAGGTCGCCCAGGTCGCCCTGGCCCGGCTGGTGTTGAGCCGCTCGCCGGTGGTGGTGCTGGACGAGTCGACCGCGGAGGCGGGCAGCGAGGGCGCCGCCGAGCTGGAACGGGCCGTGCTGGCCGCCTGCGCGGGCCGGACCACGCTGTTCGTGGCGCACCGGCTGACCCAGGCGATGGCGGCGGACCGGATCGCCGTGCTGGACGCGGGGCGCGTCGTGGAGGAAGGCACCCACGAGGCGTTGGTGGCCCTGGGCGGCCGGTACGCACGGCTGTGGCGGGCCTGGCGAGAAGGTAGTTAGGCATGCCTAAGTTAGGTTAGCCTGCCTTGATTCCTTGGAAGGGGCGTTGAGTCTTCGATGATGGAACCGACCGCTCGTCTCGTACAGCTTTCTCCCAGGCACCTGACCGACATACGCCGCCGCACCGGCGACTTCTCCGACAGGACCATCGCCGAAGCGTGCGCCATCGGGCTGTCGTACTGGGCGACGGGCCGCAGCCCCGACGGCATCGACCTCGCCCCCGGAACCCTGTTCGCCGATGTCCTCGGATGGGTCGCCAACGGCGGCGCGGCACCCAGCGGTTGGGACGTCGGAGCGGACGTACGGAGCATCTCCCTCCCGGAAGGCGTCGTACCGGACGACGCGCAGCTCACCCTCGACGACCTGGCCGACTTCCCGGACCGGCCGATCGGCACCATCCGCCCCTCCAGCAGGGAGGCGCGGCTGAAGGACCTGGCCGAGTGGAACGACACCGACGCCGACCGGATCCGCCCGACCCTGGTGGACATGTTCCGCGAACAGGCGCGGAACAGGCCGGACGCCGTGGCCGTCGTCGACGAGCACCGAGTGCTGACGTACCGTGAGACAGCCGCGCTGGCCGCCCAGTTGGCGCACCACCTGACCGAACGCGGACTCACCGCCGAGCAGGTCGTCGGCATCTCTCTGGAGCGCTCCGCCGACATGGTGATCGGGCTGCTCGGCGTGCTCCAGGCGGGCTGCGCCTTCGTGCCGCTCGATCCGCACTGGCCCGTCGCGCGCCGGGCCGTCGTCATCGAGGACGCCCGGGTCGTGGTGCAGCTCAACGCCTCGGGCGAGCACGCCGCGGGCGAACCGGAAGCCGTGGCCGTGGACCTCGGCGACTGGCGATACGCCTCCCACCCCGTCGAAGGCACCGCGGTCGGCGTCCACGGCGACTCCCTGGCCTACGTGATCTTCACGTCCGGTTCGACCGGGCGGCCCAAGGGCGCGATGATCCGGCACGAGGCGATCAGCGAGCGCCTGCTGTGGCAGGTCCACGAGATCCTGGGCTTCGGCCACGACGACGCGTCCCTGTTCAAGGCGCCGCTGTCCTTCGACATCTCCGTCAACGAGATCTTCCTGCCGCTGGTGTCCGGTGCCCGGCTGGTGGTCCTCCGACCCGGCGGCGAACGCGACCCGCACCACCTGCTGAGCGTGATCGCCGAGCAGCGCGTCACCTTCACCTACCTCGTGTCGTCCATGCTGGACGTGCTACTGGAGATGTCGGGCGACTCCGGACGGCTCGACAGCCTGCGGCACGTCTGGTGCGGCGGCGAGGTGCTGACCCCCGAGCTGTACGAGCGGTTCCGCACCCGGCTCGACATCCCCATGTACCACGGCTACGGCCCCGCCGAGACGACGATCGGTGTCTCGCACGTCATCTACCGGGACGCGGCGGAACGCCTGTCGACGTCGATCGGCAGGGCCAACCCCAACACCCGGCTGTACGTGCTGGACGACGCCCTGCGCCCGGTCCCGGTCGGCGTCGGCGGCGAACTGTACGTGGGAGGGCTCCTCCTGGGACGCGGGTACGTGGGAGCGCCCGGCCTGACCGCGTCCCGGTTCGTGGCGAACCCCTTCGCCGATGACGGATCCCGGCTGTACCGGACCGGCGACCTCGCGCGCTTCGCCCCCGACGGCTCGCTGGACTTCCTCGGCCGGGCCGACAACCAGATCAAGATCCGCGGAATGCGGCTGGAGATCGAGGACGTCGAGGCCGGCCTCGCCGAGCACCCAGGGGTCCGGCACACCTGCGTCGTCGCGAAGAAGAACGCGGCCGGCGGCACCTACCTGGTGGGGTACGTGATCCCGGCCGCGGGGCACGACGGCCTGCGGGCGGCCGACGTCAAGGCGTGGGCCGGCGAGCACATGGTGGAGTACATGGTGCCCGCCCACATCGTCGCGATGAAGGAGTTCCCGCTCACCGCGAACGGCAAGCTGGACCGGCCCGCGCTGCCCGAGCCCGCGACCGGGCAGACCCCGGTCGTCCCGCCCGCCACCGAGAACGAACGCGCGGTGTGCGCGGCGGTCGCGACGCTGCTGCAACTGGACCAGGTCGGCGTCGACCAGGACTTCTTCCAACTCGGCGGAGACAGCATTCTGGCCATCTCGCTGCTGAGCGCGCTGCGCGACGCGGGGCTGCACGTCACGGCACGGCAGATCTTCACCCACAGCACCGTGGGAGCGCTGGCGGCGGTGGCGAGCCGTGAGGACACCTCCGCCGTGGACCACCGCGACGTCGCGACCGGCCCCGTCGTGGGGTCGCCCGTCGTGCAGTGGCTCGGCGAGACCACCGACGCGATCGACGGCTTCGTGCAGTCGGTGGTGCTGAACACCCCGGCGGACCTGACCGCCGACGCCCTCGACGAGATCCTCGCCGCCGTGGTCGGGCGGCACGACATGCTGCGGGCCGAGCTGGTGCGCGGCGACCGTTGGGGCTTCGCCATCCCGGACGCGGACCGGCCGGGGCAGGCGGACCGGGTGGGCGCGCGGTGGCGGGAGAGCGACCGGCCGCTCGACGAGTGCGTCGCGCTCGCCACCGATGGGCTGGACCCCACGGGCGGCGTGATGCTGCGCGCCGTCTGGCGCCGCGAGGCACGGCAACTGGTGCTGGTGGCCCACCACGTCGTGATCGACGGCGTGTCCTGGCGGATCCTGATGGACGACCTGGCCACGGCATGGCGGCAGCTCGCCTCGGGCGACCCGGTCGAACTGCCCCCGGCCGGCACGTCGTTCCGGCGCTGGACTCAGCTGCTGGAGCGCGCGGCGTTCGACGCGGACAGCGCCTGCTTCCGGCGCCCCCTGCCGGGAGCGGACGAACCGCTGGGCAGGCGCTCCCTGACCGAGTCGGACACCGTCGCACGGGAGCGGGTACGGACCGTCTCCGTCGGCGCCGGGACCACGGCCGCGCTGCTGAGCGAGATACCCGCGAAGTTCCACGCGGGCGTCAACGACGTACTGCTGACCGCGCTCGCCGTCACCCTCGCCCGTCGGCGCCGCGACCTCGGTCAGGACCAGACGTTCGCGCACATCGAGCTGGAGGGCCACGGCCGGGAGGGACGGTTCGTCGCGCGGTCGGCCGGCTTCGAGCCGGAACTGTCGCGGACCGTGGGCTGGTTCACCACCCTGTTCCCGGTGACCGTGGACCCCGGCGCGGCCCCTGACTTCACCGCACCCGCGTACCTGACCGCCGCGCTCAAGGCGGTCAAGGAAGACCTCTCCCGGGTACCGGACAACGGCATCTCCTACGGCGCGCTGCGGTACCTGGCCCGCACCGAGTTCGACGCGCCCGCACCCCAGGTGCTGTTCAACTATCTGGGCCGCTTCGACGCCGGCGCAGCAGGCGACTGGCAACTCGCAGGGACCACAGGGCAGTTGGGCGAGAAGCGAGATCCGAGGATGCGCCTGCCTCGCGCCCTGGAGTTCAACGCGATCGCGGAACCCGCGTCGACCGGCGAGTACGAGCTGGTCACCACCATCTCCTGGCCCGACGGGATGTTCACCGACGAGGACGTCGCGACGCTCGGCGAATACTTCCGGGAGGCCCTGGCCGGGCTGGCCGCGCTCGACCGGGGCGGCCACTCGCCCAGCGACTTCGGACCGGTGCCGCTCACCCAGGCCGACGTCGACGCCCTGGACGGTCCCGCCCTGCGGGACATCCTTCCCTTGACCCCGTTGCAGGAAGGCCTGTACTTCCACTCGGTCTACGACGACGACTCGACGGGCAGCTACGTCGAACAGCAACTGCTCACACTGGACGGCGAGGTGGACGCCGATCGGCTCGCGGCGGCGGCCACCCGCCTGCTCACCCTCCATCCGAACCTGGCGGCGCGGTTCGTGGCCCTCGCCGACGGCCGTGTGGTGTCGGTGCTGGAGAGCGCTGTCGAGGCGCCCTTCACCACGCTGGACCGCCCCGGAATCACCGACGACGAGATCCGCGACCACGCCGAGCGGGACCGCCGCGCCGGCTTCGACCTGGCCACCGGCCCGCTGATGCGGTACACGCTCATCCGCGGGGGCCCCGGACGGAACGTCCTGGTGCAGACCGTGCACCACATCATCGCCGACGGCTGGTCGGTGCCGCCCATGCTGCGCACACTGCTGGCCGAGTACCACGCGCCGGGAAGCGTGTACGTGCTCGGCGGCTTCCCCGACCACGTCCGCCGGCTCGCCGGACGCGACGACGACGCGAGCGACCGGGCCTGGCGCGAGCAGCTCGCCGAGCTGCCCGGTCCCTCGCTGGTCGCCGAGGGGCACACCCCGTCGGACCGGTTCGCGGACACCGCCGTGGAGGCCGAGGACGACATCGACGCCGCCGTCCGGTCGGCCGGCGTACCGCTGAGCGTGGCCGTGCACAGCGCCTGGGCGGTGACGCTGGGCGGCATCCTGCACGGCAGGGACGTGGTCTTCGGTTCCACGGTGTCCGGGCGCGACGCGGACGTGCCCGGTATCGAGGACATGGTCGGTCTGCTGATCAACACGATCCCCCTGCGCGCCCGATGGACCGGCACCAGCACCGCACGCGACCTGCTCGACTCGGTCAGGGCACACCAGAGCGCGGTGCTGCCGCACCAGCACGTCTCGCTGGCGGGGATCGCCCGCCGGACCGGCACCGTCTCACTGTTCGACACCCTGGTGGTGTTCGACGTGGCGACCGACGTGGCCGGCCTGCGGCGGCCCGGCGACACGCTGGTCATCACCGGCATCGTGAACGAGGGCGCTCCGCACTACCCGTTGACGCTGGTCGTGGAGCGCACGCCCGGCGGCCGCCCGCGCTTCAACCTGATCTACGACGCCGAGCTCCTCCGGGAGGCGAGCGCCCAGGAGATCCTGCACACCTTCACCCGGACCCTCACCGGCCTGCTCACCCGGCCGGACGCCCTGGTCGATGACCTGACCTCCGAGGGGACCTCACGGCGCACGGAGCCCATCACCCCGACGACCCTGGCCGGCCTCTTCGACGCCGCCGCACACCGGGACCCGGCCGCCACCGCCGTCACCCAGTGCGGTCTCGACGGCGGGACCCGGTCCCTGACCTACGGCGAACTGACGGACGCGAAGGACGCGCTGGCCTCGGCGCTGCGCGGGTCCGGCGTCGGACCGGGCAAGCGGGTCGCCGTCGCCGTCCCGCGCTCCGTCGAGCAGGTCGTCGCCCTGGTCGCGATCGTCAGCGCGGGCGGCGCCTACGTGCCGCTGGACCTGGCGTACCCGGACGAGCGACTGGAGTACATACTCGCCGACGCCGCTCCGCAGGTCGTCTTCGTGGACCCGGAGCAGCGCGAGCGCTTCACGCGGCTGCTGGCCCGGGCGGGCGTGCCGGCCCGTGTGCTCGTGCAGGGGGAGGTGC
>NZ_JBHJRX010000022.1:0-110560 GCF_042268605.1 Streptomyces sp. NPDC056296
GGCTGGACTGGTACAACTACCACCGACCCCACACCGGCATCGGCGGCCACACACCAGCCAGCCGCGTCACCAACCTGCCCGAACAGCACACCTAGACCGTACCTAGGAAGCCCCGTTGAAACGAGGATCAGGCCAGTCAGCTGTCCTCGCTTAACACGTCACTATGGAAGACCCACGTGGGTACCCAAAGGGCATCCCACCCGCAATCGCCGTGTCCAGTATTAACCCGACGCTGCCCCTCAACTCACCCACCGTAAGGCACAAACACCGAGTTCAGCGTCACTCTCGCAATAACGCCCTAGAGGTACGAAACACTTCTGAGTCGGTTGAGTGCCGCCCGCACGTCAGACGTATGGGACGCCTCCTTACCCAAACGGGCAGATAGAAGCGGATAAAGAGTTGCCAGCGTGTTCAGCGCCTCCTCTGCGCGCCCCATCGACTCTTGCAACAGCCCAATGTAAGCACTGCACTGGAGTCGCAACTCCTCAGAATCTTCACCATAAGAAAGGTCTTGAACCAAGCTCTCATAAGCAAAAAGAGCCTGCTCTTTATTCCCTAGACGCATATCACAGTACGCCGCTTGGGCGCGACAAGTGAATGCGTCGTAGACCGCTTCACCTTCAGTCGTGGCCAGCTCGTCACTAAGCTCCTTATAGATTGGCAACGCTCGACCAAAGTGACCATCATCAAAGAGAGCAAGAGCTGCGCCCATACGCGTCCTGATGGGAAGCTTTTTAGCTGAAGACCCATCGTCCAAGAAGTCGCTCAGTTTCCTCTCGTGTGGATCCGATCTGACCTCCATGGCGGCATAGTATGACGTCAGTTGTTCATAAACAGACCTAGCAGAAGCAGGGCGACCGCCAGTTTCCTTGGCAAGTAGGGCCATCACCAACGCCGCCACTCCCTCCGGGATGTCTGGCCTCAATATTTGAACCGGCGTGGGTGGACGCTTACGGTGCTCATCCATGACAACCGCATAAGCACCAGTAAACGGTGGCTCCCCTGTCAACATTTCATAAAGGACGCACCCCAAGGCGTAAAGGTCAACCTTGGGATCAATCGTGCCGCCAAATTGCTCCGGCGCCATATAATTGACCGTACCCAGAAGCTGACCGACTTGGGTAAGTCGAGGGTTGGCAGTCCCGAAAACGGCTGCCACCCCGAAGTCAAGAACCTTCACTCGCCAGGTGTCGGTCAGCATAATATTGGCCGGTTTAAGGTCCCGATGAATCACGGGATCTGCATGAATACATTGGAGAACGTCAGCAATCTGCCGAGCTATAGATAACGCCCGAGCAATCGGCAGGCGTCCACCTTTGATAATCTTTTCCAAATCCTTCCCTAGGACCAACTCCCAAACCATGAAAAGGTCTTTCGGGCTACCAAGAACATGTGCATCAAAAAGCACAGGAATATTGGGGTGGCTGAAACGTGCACCCAATTCAGCCTCGCGGCGGAACCGGGCGGCCATATCCTCCGCTGTGAGACCATCAACAGGTCCAGTAAGCCGCTCAGGGTTGATTACTTTAACGGCAACAGGACGCTTCAACTGCTTGTCGTTTGCTTGCCAAACCTGCCCCATGCTCCCCTGGCCTATGAGGCGGCGCAGTTCATAACGGTCTCCGATAGGTCCCACGTCAGTCATCACCGTTATGCCTTAGGACAGCTGTAAGACGCTCTGCGATTTCAGCAAGTGTCCCATCTCCTGGCACCGTCCAGCAGGCCGGACCTCGGACTGCGGCTGGAGATTCGGCCCATTTAGCTTCGCGCCAGATGCGCATCACCAGTCCCGTAGGCGAGTATGCCCGCTGATCAACCTCCCAGATCAAGGGCCTCCGCCGATCATTCGTCCATGTGGCTAGATAGCGCGTAGGATCTTCACTCAGCCAATCCCCGATAGCGCGCTCTTCGATTGGGTTGCTAGGACGATAAACGAGACGCGTTCCCTCTGCTATGCGACCGTGGTCGACAAGGATTGAAACGCTACTACGACGCCTTGTGCGAGTTGAGCGAATTACCAGCTCATTGCCAGAGGAGAGGCCACGCACTACCGCTTCTACTAGACGTCGGCACTTATGTTCATCCGTAAACACACTCGCGAGAAAGACACTTCGGCCATAAAGGTGCTCTACGGACGAAGCTAGAAGGAGCGCGGTCTCCTTGGTCCACTCCTCAACCCAAGCCTCACGCTCGCCAGCATTGGGCTCCCATTCCTCAAGAGTCTCTGGGCCGATGGTTTGGAAGACGAGATGCGCCGCCAAGAGCTCACCGTGCTCGATCACCTCACGGACCCAAGGAATCACGGACTGTGTGGATCCCACTTTTGCCAGCGCAGTTTGCACCTGCCGCAGTATCAACACCGATTGCCATATCTGTTGGCTACTCGGAGGGCTGCCGAACAATCGGTTGTACGCGCCATTAGGGGAGGAGCGCCATAGAAAATCGGTGTCGGCGCTTGTCCGGACAACTAGCGAAGTATCCGGGTGCGCGCAGACGAGAGCAAGCGCCGCTTCCTGTACAGAGCATCCTGCGCTCGGCACTGGAGCGATAGCCCCCCTCTTGAAGACGTAATGTTTACTTAGCTTCGTGGCAAACTCGTCACGAATTCGCAGCTGCTTTGGATCAAGTGCAACCATATTCAGTGGATCTGTTTTTCTTTCATCTCCCGAGGTATGGGTGAGTCTAGTGACCAAATCTTGCGATGCATCGCCGACACAGATAATACGTAGCGAGACCATAGCCTCGTCTGCCACTTCGACTCTTTGTGACACTGCGTGAGCAATCGATGCAACGGTTTCCGCTCCGCTGATAACGCGAGCATTCTTCATTTGCAGTCGAACGGGCTGCCCTTGCGCACGCCGAGCAAAGTACTGCACCTCGATTGAGTCACACAGCACCGTGACTCCATTATTAAAATACCAGAACAAGTCAGGTTCGGTAAGCAACTGCGTAAGGAGTGATTGGTTAATCCGATCAGCGCCGTACTGTCGCAGAGAAGGAGGCAATAGAAGTGTACGGTGAGTCTCATACCATGCGGAGACTTCACCCGCTGAAACAGCGCCTTGATACGCCTGGTAGGGCGTGCCGATCGCATGCCAGCCTTGAGGAAAAGTCGCTGTGATATCCACCGGCATGGGTGTCTCACGAAGTTGTGCTGCGGAATAGAAGTCAGCCAGTCCCAGGGTGTGGACTTGGACCCTAGTCCGACCGTCGAAGCCGAAGTCCTGCCCCACCTGGACTAGTCGCTCTTCGGCTTCTTCAGTCAGATAGCCATCTCCAGCTATAGCGGCAACCAAATGCACGGTACTGAGCGGTGAACCCAGTGCATCGTCAATCCGGTCTAGCAGGCGATTGATGCGCGAATTATTTCCGCTATACCGGTGACGAGCCAAGCGCTGCAATCCAGCTACTAGCTGCAGAGCGTTATGCTCCGTAAGGCTCGCTCGCCCTCTGTCGCTCCATTTTGCTTGGATGAACCAAATTTCAGATCCATTCGCCGAGAAGGCGACGGCGTCGATTCCGTAGTCGTCTGCGCCGTCCGTTACGGCGGCCGCGGCCTCCTCTGAATTGCAGCCGGTGACAATGACAACCGCTTGGGCGGCCAGAGCTCGTGAAAGTAGTACACGGTCCCGCACATGTGTCGAAACGTGCGCCACATCACCAGTGTCGATCAAGGGAGCGAAAGTTTGGGTCAGATAATTGCGCACCTGCCGCATCTGAACAGGCATTGCGTCAGCGGCATCGTCCACGTTCACCCCTCCCATCGTCGCTCCCTCCGTCGCGTTTCCTATGCCTGGCTATATGCGTACTCCACAGCCAAGGGACTTGCTACGATGCAGCGCTCAGCGGCGTTAGTGGCTGGCAGGTCTGCCGTTATCCGCGCGTATCCACACATCCTTCCCGCGCGGCCGGTCGCGGTGCTCTGGACGTCGAGAGCCGCTATCAGACTGCGAACGGCATCTCCACTTAGGTCAATATCTGGAGCAGGTAGACCCAGCTCCGTCGAGTCGTGCTCGAGTGAAAGTGATCTCACGACGTGCCCAGCGGATGTCATGAAGGTGGTAGCAATACTCGACCCACCGGTGATGCCCTCCAACGGAGGTCCATCGATAGCTACTGGAACGTACCCCATGAGGTGGTGAGCAGACCCGTGGAGTAGGAGCCGACAGTCTGTCTCTTGCTCGTACTCGGGTTCTTCTCCAGATGCCGGATCCACGAAGAGCACCATGTGCTGGTATTCACCGCGAAGGGTGACGCAGCGCAGAGGCGCCTCAAACCACACCCACTGCCCTTGGCACAGATCTGGTTCCGTGAACCATAGAGCCCGCTTGTCGAGGTGCTTGTCCACCTGACGCAAATGCATCAACCTGGCACGGTCATCCGTTGCAGCCTGTGTCTCGACGTCCACACCGCCCACTGGAGTGTTCAAACGAATGGCACTAGGCCGACGGAAGCGGCGCGGTTCCGGAAGGAACTGACGCAGCTTCCCGTCAGATAGATACAAGAACTCACGCATGCCCGCCCCCCGGATGATGATGTACGTACATCTTGCCACTCCCTGCCAGGGCTTCACCCACCACTTCGCAAAGTCGTTCCGGGAGCCTTGCATAGAGTCGTGGTAAGAGGCAGGTGATCAGTCTCTCGCAGGCAGTGGTCCGGCGGAGTGTGTTTCGCAGCGTGTGCCATCTTTCGTCCGCTGGAACGGTGCGGGACTTATGAGACGTGCACAAGAGCTGCCGACTTCATGGCCGGGAGGGAACCGTGCAGGAGGACTGCAGTCCGGGGCGGACTCGTCTCCCACCCGCCCAGGCTCCCGTATCGCGACTAGACCCACTCGACCTCGGACTGGATGCTCCCGTGCCCGCCAGAGGCCGGCAAAGGCGTCCGTGCAGCGTCTCGAGTCGCCTGCCGTGCCTTCAGCGATCCGAGCGAACCGAGCACCGCGGCCACCTCATCCTCTGTGGCGTCCGCCACAGCCTCAGCGATGCGCCGCAGTGGCTCAGTCACCCCTAGCCCCCGTTTTGGCTGGTCAGCCGGACTTCTTGACCGTCAGCGGCAGCAGCTTCTTGCCCGTCGGGCCCGTTTGTGGCCATGTGTCGAACTGGGGGCACACCCCGCAGTCGAAGCACGGCGTCCAGCGGCAGTCGTCGACCTCGGTCTCGTCGAGGGCGTCCTGCCAGTCCTCCCAGAGCCACTCCTTGTCGAGGCCGGAGTCGAGGTGGTCCCAGGGGAGGACCTCCTCGTAGCCGCGCTCGCGGGTGGTGTACCAGTCGACGTCGACGCCGAAGGGCTCCAGGGCCTTGTCGGCGCAGGCCATCCAGCGGTCGTACGAGAAGTGCTCGCGCCAGCCGTCGAAGCGGCCGCCGTCCTCGTAGACGGCGCGGATGACGGCGCCGGTGCGGCGGTCGCCGCGGGAGAGGAGGCCCTCGACGATGCCGGGCTTGCCGTCGTGGTAGCGGAAGCCGATGGAACGGCCGTACTTCTTGTCGCCGCGGATCTTGTCGCGGAGCTTCTGGAGCCGGGCGTCGGTCTCCTCGGCGGAGAGCTGCGGGGACCACTGGAAGGGGGTGTGGGGCTTGGGGACGAAGCCGCCGATGGAGACCGTGCAGCGGATGTCGCCGGAGCCGGAGACCTCGCGGCCCTTCTGGATGACGCGGGTGGCCATGTCGGCGATCTGGAGGACGTCGTCGTCGGTCTCGGTGGGCAGGCCGCACATGAAGTACAGCTTCACCTGGCGCCAGCCGTTGCCGTACGCCGTGGCGACGGTCCGGATGAGGTCGTCCTCCGAGACCATCTTGTTGATGACCTTGCGGATGCGCTCGGAGCCGCCCTCGGGGGCGAAGGTGAGGCCCGAGCGGCGGCCGTTGCGGGTCAGCTCGTTGGCCAGGTCGATGTTGAAGGCGTCCACGCGGGTGGAGGGGAGGGACAGGCCGATCTTGTCCTCCTCGTACCGGTCCGCGAGGCCCTTGGCGACGTCGCCGATCTCCGAGTGGTCCGCGGAGGAGAGCGAGAGGAGACCGACCTCCTCGAAGCCGGTGGCCTTCAGGCCCTTCTCGACCATGTCGCCGATGCCGGTGATGGAGCGCTCGCGCACCGGGCGGGTGATCATGCCGGCCTGGCAGAAGCGGCAGCCGCGGGTGCAGCCGCGGAAGATCTCCACCGACATGCGCTCGTGGACCGTCTCGGCCAGCGGGACGAGGGGCTGCTTGGGGTAGGGCCACTCGTCGAGGTCCATGACGGTGTGCTTGGAGACGCGCCACGGGACGCCCGAGCGGTTGGGGACGACGCGGGCGATACGGCCGTCGGGGAGGTACTCGACGTCGTAGAAGCCGGGGACGTACACGCCGCCGGTCTTCGACAGGCGGAGGAGGAGTTCCTCGCGGCCGCCGGGGCGGCCCTCGGCCTTCCAGGCGCGGATGATCGCGGTGATCTCCAGGACGGCCTGCTCGCCGTCGCCGATGACCGCGCAGTCAATGAAGTCGGCGATCGGCTCGGGGTTGAAGGCCGCGTGTCCGCCGGCCAGGACGATGGGGTCGTCGATGCCGCGGTCCTTGGACTCCAGCGGGATGCCGGCCAGGTCCAGGGCGGTCAGCATGTTCGTGTAGCCGAGCTCCGTGGAGAAGGAGAGGCCGAACACGTCGAAGGCCTTCACCGGGCGGTGGCTGTCGACGGTGAACTGCGGGACGGTGTGCTCCCGCATCAGCTCCTCCAGGTCCGGCCACACGCTGTAGGTGCGCTCGGCTAGGACGCCCTGCTGCTCGTTGAGTACCTCGTAGAGGATCATGACGCCCTGGTTGGGCAGACCGACCTCGTACGCGTCCGGGTACATCAGGGCCCAGCGGACGTCACAGGATTCCCAGTCCTTGACCGTGGAGTTGAGCTCTCCGCCGACGTACTGGATCGGCTTCTGCACATGCGGGAGCAGAGCTTCGAGCTGCGGAAACACAGACTTCACAGACTCGGCGGCTTCGGCAGGCATCTCACGGAACCTTCGTGTGCTGACAAGGGGGACCATCCAGCCTAACCCGGCGAAGGAGGTCCCCCGTACCGCCCGTGCGGCGGGCGCGTGCTCAAGCCGACATCGGTCTCTTCACCGTGATCGACTGGAGCAGGCCGACCGCTATCCAGATGGCGAACATCGACGAGCCGCCGTACGACACGAAGGGCAGCGGCAGGCCGGTGACCGGCATGATGCCGAGCGTCATGCCGATGTTCTCGAAGGTCTGGAAGGCGAACCAGGCGACGATCCCGGCGGCGACGATCGTGCCGTACAGGTCGGTGGTCTCGCGGGCGATCTTGCAGGCGCGCCAGAGCACCACGCCGAGCAGGGCGATGATGAGACCCGCGCCGAGGAAGCCCAGTTCCTCTCCGGCGACCGTGAAGACGAAGTCGGTCTGCTGTTCGGGTACGAAGCGGCCGGTGGTCTGTGAGCCGTTGAAGAGGCCGGAGCCGGTGAGGCCGCCGGAGCCGATGGCGATGCGCGCCTGGTTGGTGTTGTAGCCGACGCCGGCGGGGTCGAGTTCGGGGTTGGCGAAGGCGGCGAAGCGGGCGATCTGGTAGTCGTCGAGGATGCCGAGCTGCCAGACGGCGAGCGCGCCGGCGGTTCCGGCGCCGATCAGTCCGAACACCCAGCGGTTGGTGGCGCCGGAGGCGAGCAGCACGCCCAGCACGATGATGACCATGACCATGACCGAGCCGAGGTCGGGCATGAGCATCACGATCAGCATCGGCACGGTGGCCAGGCCCAGGGCCTGGAGCACGGTCCGGTTGTCCGGGTTGGGCCGGTCCCCCGCGTCGACGCGGGCGGCCAGCAGCATCGCCATGCCCAGGATGATCGTGATCTTCACGAACTCCGAGGGCTGCAGGGAGAAGCCGCCGGGGAGTTTGATCCAGGAGTGGGCGCCGTTGATGGTCGAGCCGAGCGGGGTGAGCACCAGCAGGATCAGGAAGACGGACGCGCCGTAGAGGACCGGCACGGCGGTGCGCAGGGCGCGGTGGCCGAGCCAGACGACGCCGACCATCAGGGCGAGCCCGATGCCGGTGTTCAGGAGGTGCCGGGTCAGGAAGTAGTACGGGTCGCCCTGGTTGAGCTCGGTGCGGTTGCGGGTCGCGGAGTAGACGAGCAGCGAGCCCATCAGCGAGAGCGCGACGGCGGCCAGCAGTATCGGCCAGTCGAGCCGGCGCGCCATCGAGTCCCGGGCGAGGAGTCGGGTCCACCCGGCTTTCTCGGGTCCGTATCCGGAGACCTGGAAGCTGTTGGAACCGGTCATGCGCGCGCCCTCCGGCTTCCGCTTCTGCCCGCACCGCGGGTTCCGCCGCCGCGCCGGCCCGTGCCGCCGCGTCGTCGATGGCGGCGTGTGTCGCGGTTGTCCCCGTTCTGCGTCGGCGTCGTCGCTCCCTGTTCCTGTCCCTCGACGGGGGCGTACTCCTCCTCCGGGGAGGCCTTCTCCTTCGGCTGCAGGTCCTTGACGGCGTCCTTGGACATCTTCGGGGCGGGGATGGTGCCGTCCGCCTTGATCGTCGGCAGCTTCGCCTGCGGCTCGGGCAGCAGCGCCTTCTTGCTGTCGACCTCCCCCTCTTCCGAGACGCCGTACAGCGCGTCGTAGATGTTGCGGACGGCGGGACCGGAGGCGCCGGAGCCGGTACCACCCTGGGAGATCGTCATGACGATCGTGTACTCGTCGGTGTACGTGGCGAACCAGGAGGTGGTCTGCTTGCCGTGGACCTCGGCCGTACCGGTCTTGGCGTGCATCGGGATCTTGTCCTGCGGCCAGCCGTCCTGTGCGAACCGCCAGGCGGCGGTGCCGCGGGTGGCGACGCCTTCGAGGGCGTCGTCCATCTTGGCCAGCGTGGTCTTGCTTATCGGCAGCTTGCCGTGCGACTCGGGCTCGATCTCGCGGATCTCCTTGCCGTCGGGGCTGACGACCGCCTTGCCGATGGTCGGGTCGTACAGGGTGCCGCCGTTGGAGATGGCCGCGTAGATGGTGGCCATCTGGATGGGGGTGGTGAGGGTGTCGCCCTGGCCGATGGAGTAGTTGATGGCGTCACCGGCGCGCATCCTGTTGCCTTCGAGGCAGCCCTCGTACGCGAGCTTCTCGACGTAGGTGCCGTCCTTCTTGCCGGACTTGCACCAGGCGTCCTTGTTGGCCTCCCAGTAGTCCTGCTTCCACTGGCGGTCGGGGACGCGGCCGGTGACCTCGTTGGGGAGGTCGATGCCGGTCTTCTTGCCGAGGCCGAACTCGTGGGCGGCCTTGTAGAAGTAGTCGTTGGGGTTCTTCGGCTTGTTGCCGCCGTCCTTCTTCCACTCCTGGTGGGCGAGGCGGTAGTAGACGGTGTCGCAGGAGAGTTCCAGGGCGCGGCCGAGGCTGATCGGGCCGTAGCTGGCGGACTCGTAGTTCTTGAAGACCTGACCGCCGACGGAGTAGGAGCTGGAGCAGTCGTAGCGGCCGTCGAAGTCGTAGCCGGCTTCTACGGCGGCGGACGTGGAGATCACCTTGAAGATCGAGCCGGGGGCGGCCTGGCCCTGGGTGGCCCGGTTGAGCAGCGGGTAGTTGGAGTCCTTGCCGGTGAGCTTCTTGTAGTCGGCGGCGTCGATGCCGCCGACCCAGGCGTTCGGGTCGTACGTCGGGTTGGAGGCCATGGCGACGACGCGGCCGGTCTTGGCCTCCATCACCACGACGGCGCCGGCGTCGGCCTTGTAGTTCTCGCCGGTGTTGTCGTCGTACTGCTTGCGGGCTTCCTTCATCGCCTCGTTCAGCTCGTACTCGGCGACCCGCTGGACGCGGGCGTCGATGCTGGTGACGAGGGTGGAGCCGGGCACGCCGGGGTCGGACTCGGCCTCGCCGATGACGCGGCCGAGGTTGTCGACCTCGTAGCGGGTGACGCCGGCCTTGCCGCGCAGCGCCTTGTCGTACTGGCGTTCCAGGCCGGAGCGGCCGACCTGGTCCGAGCGCAGGAAGGGCGAGTCGGTGTCCTGGGCCTTCTGGATCTCCTCGTCGGTGACGGGCGAGAGGTAGCCGAGGACCTGCGCGGTGTTGGACCCGCCGGGGGCGGCGTAGCGGCGCATCGCCTCGGGCTCGGCGGTGATGCCGGGGAAGTCCTCGGCTCGTTCGCGGATCTGGAGGGCCTGCTTGGGGGTGGCCTCGTCGGTGACGGGGATCGGCTGGTAGGGCGAACCGTTCCAGCAGGGCTGGGGGGTCTCGGCGTCGCACAGCCGGACCTTGTCCATGACCTCCTGGGGCTTCATGCCCAGGACCCCGGCGAGCTTGGTGAGAACGGCCTTGCCGTCGTCCTTCATCTTGAGCAGGTCGGTGCGGGAGGCGGAGACGACGAGCCGGGTCTCGTTGTCGGCGAGCGCCACGCCGCGGGCGTCCAGGATCGAGCCGCGGGGCGCGGGCTGGACGACCTGCTGGACGTGGTTGCCGGAGGCCTCCGCGGCGTACTCGTCGCCCTGGCGGATCTGGAGGTACCAGAGCCGGCCACCGAGGGTGGCGAGGAGGGAGAGGACGAGGATCTGGATGACGACGAGCCGGGTCTGGACGCGTGTGCTGCGGCCGGTCTCGGGGATGTTGGTCACCGCGACTGCCTCCCCCTCGTGAGGTGCGTGGTCCTTGGGTACGGCCGCGTCGCGCACGGCCGCGTCGTGTACTGCCGCGTCGTGTACTGCCGCGTCGTCACAGCCGCTTGACCCCCTTGATGCGTCCGGCGCGGGCGACCCGCGCCCGCGCCGCCTTCACCCGCAGTCCGTTGCGCTGGTTGCCGATGCGCAGGCCGGTGCCGCCGGAGAGCCAGCCGGAGGCGATGTCGGTGTTCTGGCCGGCGGAGTTGGTCTCGGCCAGCGGATCGTTCTCGGCGCGTCTGGCCAGGGCCATGATGCCGGGGACGACGAAGGGCGCGAGCAGCAGGTCGTACAGGGCGGCCGTGAACAGCAGGCTGGGCAGGCCGACATGGCGGGCGGCGGTGTCGCCGACGAGGGCGCCGACGCCGGCGTAGAGCAGGGTGGTGCCGAGGGCGGCGACGACCACGACGGCCATGGGGCCGGTGGCCGTCCTGAGCCGGCCGTTCTCCGGTTTGGCGAGGCCGGCGAGGTAGCCGATGACGCAGAGCACCAGGGCGTAGCGGCCGGCGGCGTGGTCGGCGGGCGGGGCGAGGTCGGCGAGCAGTCCGGCGCCGAAGCCGACGAGGGCGCCGCCGACGTGGCCGTAGACCAGGGCGAGGCCGAGGACGGTGAGGAGCAGCAGGTCGGGGACGGCGCCGGGCAGGTGGAGGCGGGCGAGGACGCTCACCTGGAGCACCAGGGCGACGACGACCAGGGCGACGGACAGCAGGATCCGGTTGACGCGCATGGGGTGAGAACTCCTACTGCTCGGTCTGCTGGTTCTGCTCGATCTGCTGGTTCTGCTCGGTCTGCTGGTTCTGCTCGGTCTGCTCGTTCTCTTCGTTCTGCGGCTGGCCGTCGGTGCCGGCCCCGGCGGACGGGGTCACGGTCACCGTGACGGTCGGCGTGGGTTTCGGCTTCGGCTTGTCCGGGAGCACCGTGTCGCGCGGGTCCTTCTGCGGTGCCTGGACGACGACGCCGACGATGTCGAGCTTGGTGAAGCTGACGAACGGCGTGACGTCGAGGGTGCGGGTCAGGTCGCCGCCGGAGGGGTCGATGCGGGAGACCACGCCTACCGGCACGCCGGGCACGAACGGCTTGTCGGCCTGGGAGCCGAAGGTGACCAGGCGGTCGCCCTTCTTGACGTCGGCCTTGCCGTTGAGGAGTTCGACGCGCAGGGGCCGGCCGCCCTGGCCGGAGGCGAAGCCGAGTTCGTCACTGGCCTCCATCCGGGTACCGACGGTGAAGTCGGGGTCGTTGGCGAGCAGCACGGTGGCGGTGCCCGGGCCGACGGTGGTCACGCGCCCCACGAGGCCGTCGCCGTTGAGGACGGTCATGTCGCGCTTGATGCCGTCGTCGGCGCCGGCGTCGATGGTGATGGTCCAGGAGAAGCCCTGCGCGGCTCCTATGGCGATGACCTGGGCACCCTTGATGCCGTACTGGCCGGCGCCGGCCAGCCCGAGCATCTTGTCGAACTGCTTCAGGCGGCTGCGGCCGCGCTCGTCGCTGCCGAGCTTCGCCTTCAGGGCCGCGTTCTGCGTCTCCAGCTCGGAGAGCCGGTCGTGCCGGTCGCCGGAGTCGCGGATCGCGGAGACCGCGTTGCCGACCGGGTCGACCGCGGACGACACCCCGTTCTCGATCGGACCGAAGACGCCCGCCGCGGCCTGCCGGGCACCGTCGACCGGGGAGTCCTCCCCACCGCGGATGTCCACCGTGATCAGTGCGAACGCGATGGCGATCAGCAGCACCAGGAGCAGCCGGCTCTCTTTCGTGTCCCTCACGTGCGGCGGCCGTGCCTTCCTCGTCGAAATTCGGGAATCTCGGAATGTACGTGGCGGTGTTCAGGAATTCAGCTGATTCGGTACGCCGGGCGCTTCAGGCGCATCCGGTACCGGAACCCTCTATATCAACGATCCGCCGCACGAGAGGAGATCGTCTCGTACGGCGGAACCGAAGTGTTACGTCATCTGCGGGGCGAGGCGTCCAGCACCTGCTGGAGTGCCTCGAACTCCTCGACGCACTTGCCGCTGCCGAGTGCCACGCTGTCCAGCGGGTCCTCGGCGATGTGGATCGGCATCCCGGTCTCCCGGCGCAGCCGTTCGTCGAGCCCGCGCAGCAGCGCGCCGCCGCCGGTCAGGACGATGCCCCGGTCCATGATGTCGCCGGACAGCTCCGGCGGACACTTGTCGAGGGTCGTCTTGACGGCGTCGACGATCGCGTTGACCGGCTCCTCGATCGCCTTGCGCACCTCGGCGGCCGAGATGACGACGGTCTTGGGCAGCCCGGACACGAGGTCCCGGCCGCGGATTTCGGTGTGCTCGTCGGAGTCGAGGTCGTACGCCGAACCGATCGTGATCTTGATCTGTTCGGCCGTGCGCTCACCCAGCAGAAGGCTGTACTCCTTCTTCACGTGCTGGATGATCGCGTTGTCCAGCTCGTCACCCGCGACACGGATGGACTGGGCGGTGACGATGCCGCCGAGCGAGATGACCGCGACCTCCGTGGTGCCGCCGCCGATGTCCACCACCATGTTGCCCGTGGCCTCGTGGACCGGCAGGCCGGAGCCGATGGCCGCGGCCATGGGCTCCTCGATGATGTGCACCTGACGGGCGCCGGCCTGGGACGACGCCTCGATGACGGCGCGGCGCTCGACGCCCGTGATGCCCGAGGGCACACAGACGACGACCCGCGGCCGAGCCAGATACCGCCGCTTGTGGATCTTCAGGATGAAGTAGCGGAGCATCCGCTCGGTGATCTCGAAGTCGGCGATGACGCCGTCCTTCAGCGGGCGCACGGCAACGATGTTGCCGGGCGTGCGCCCGATCATCTTCTTCGCTTCGGCGCCGACCGCGAGGATGCCACCGGTGTTGGTGTTGATCGCGACGACGGACGGCTCGTTGAGTACGATCCCGCGACCCCTGACGTACACCAGCGTGTTGGCGGTCCCGAGGTCGACAGCCATGTCACGGCCGATGAACGACATTGAGTTCCCCATCAGGATTCGACTGGCCTTCCCAGGAGCTTTTGAGGGCTTTTCAGGTAGGCGAAGTGGGTGCAGTGACGCGTGGAGGCTTCCATCGTAGACGCGCTTTCGCGAACACTGCGCGAGGGTCTTCGCCATTGTCAGCAGATGGCACGGCGCCTCGCTTGTGGAGACGGGCCAACGGGGGCATCCGTTCCCCCGATCAGGCGTGCATATGCCACAGGGCGGTCGCTTTTACGCGACCGCCCCGGCTCCGCCTCGGCCATTCGGCTGACGGCGTGTCAGAAAAAAGGCCGTCCGGCGTGTCCCGAAGAAGGTTCAGACCCGACCGGGGAAGAAGATCTTCAGCTCGCGCTCGGCGGACTCCTCGGAGTCGGAGGCGTGGATCAGGTTCTCCCGGACGATCACGCCGAAGTCCCCGCGGATGGAGCCGGGAGCGGCGGCGATCGGGTCGGTGGGGCCGGCCAGCGCGCGCACGCCCTCGATGACCCGCTCACCCTCGACGACCATGGCGACGACCGGGCCGGACGCCATGAACTCGACCAGCGGCTCGTAGAAGGGCTTGCCCTTGTGCTCGCCGTAGTGCTGCTCCAGCGTCTCGGCGTCCAGGGTGCGCAGTTCCAGCGCGGTGATCTGCCAGCCGGCCTTGCGCTCGATACGGCTGATGATCTCGCCGGTCAGGCCACGACGGACGGCGTCGGGCTTGAGGAGGACGAGGCTGCGCTGGGTCACGACGGGCTCCCTTGGGGGTGTGCGGTTGTGCGGGTGATGTTTGAGGTTACCGGGCGTGTCGCGGCGCCCCTCACGCAGCGTCGGACGGCGTCGGACGGCCTCAGGCGGTGTCGGACGGCGTCGGACGACCTCAGGCGGCGTCGGGCGCGGCCGCGTCGGCCTGGGCCGCGAACCTCGCCTTCGCCTCGTCGATCTTCCGTCCGTAGTGCACGGAGGCCCACCACAGGGCGGCGAAGATCGCGCCCAGGAAGAACATGGACGGCACGACGAAGCCGGAGGCGATCAGCGCGATCTGCAGGGCCCAGCCGAAGGCGACGCCGCCGGGCCGGGTGACCACGCCGCACAGCGCGACGCACAGGAACATGGCGATGCCGCTGACCGTCCACACCGTCCCCGTGGACAGGTCCGGGTCCTTCATGGCGACCAGTCCGGCGAAGCCGATCACGAGGAACTCGCTGATCAGAGTCGAAGCACAGAGCGTACGCACGTGAATTCTCAGCCCTTCCCGAGGAGCAGTCGGGCCTCGCCGACGGTGATGACGGAACCGGTGACGAGCACACCGCCGCCCGCGAACTCGCCCTCCTCCTCGGCCAGCGTGATCGCGGCCTCCAGGGCGTCCGGCAGCCGCGGCTCGACCTGGACGCGGTCCTCGCCGAACACCTCGACGGCGATTCCCGCCAGCTCGTCGGCGTCCATCGCGCGGTGGCTGGAGTTCTGGGTGACGACGACCTCGGCGAAGACCGGCTCGAAGGCCTCCAGCAGCCCCCGCACGTTCTTGTCACCGCTGGCGCCGACCACGCCGATGAGCCGGCTGAACTGGAACGCCTCCCCGACCGCCTCCGCGGTGACCCGGGCACCGGCCGGATTGTGCGCGGCGTCCAGCACAACGGTCGGCGAGCGCCGGACGACCTCCATCCGCCCCGGTGAGGCGACGGCGGCGAAGGCCTTGCGCACGGTGTCGATGTCCAGCGGCTCGGGACGCTGCGCGCCGACGCCGAAGAACGCCTCGACGGCGGCCAGCGCCACGGCCGCGTTGTGCGCCTGGTGGGCGCCGTGCAGCGGCAGATAGACCTCGGTGTACTCGCCGCCGAGTCCGCGCAGGGTCATCAGCTGCCCGCCGACGGCGACCTGCCGGGCCACGACGCCGAACTCCAGCCCTTCGCGGGCCACGGTGGCGTTGACGTCCACGGCCTTCTTCAGCAGCACCTGCGCCGCGTCCACCGGCTGCTGGGCCAGGATCACGGTGGCGTCCTGCTTGACGATGCCGGCCTTCTCGGTCGCGATCGCGCCGGGCGTCTCGCCGAGCCGGTCGGTGTGGTCCAGGTCGATGGGGGTGACGACGGCGACGTCCCCGTCGATGACGTTGGTGGCGTCCCAGGAGCCGCCCATCCCGACCTCGACGACGGCCACGTCGACGGGCGCGTCGGCGAAGGCGGCGTACGCCATGCCGGTCAGCACCTCGAAGAAGGACAGCCGGTACTCCTGGCTGCCGTCCACCATCTCGACGTACGGCTTGATGTCCTCGTACGTCTCGATGAACCGCTCGGCGGAGATCGCCGCGCCGTCCAGGCTGATCCGCTCGGTGACCGACTGCACGTGCGGCGAGGTGTACCGCCCGGTGCGCAGCTCGAAGGCGCCGAGCAGGGCCTCGATCATGCGGGCGGTGGTGGTCTTGCCGTTGGTCCCCGTGATGTGGATGGACGGGTACGACCGCTGCGGCTCGCCCAGCACGTCCATCAGCGCGGCGATCCGGGCGACGGACGGCTCCAGCTTGGTCTCGCCCCAGCGCGTCGCGAGCTCCGTCTCCACCTCGCGCAGGGCCTTGTCCACCTCGGGATCCTCCGGCCGCGCGGGCACGTCGGCCTGCGGGGGGCCGCCCTGGGTGCGCAGGGTGCGGCTGCCTGCTTCGATGACGGCGAGATCGGGGTCGCGGGTCGTCTCCGCCGCGATGATCTCCTCGAAGGAGTCGGTGGGGTCAGCGGGGTCGGGCTGGTCGTTCTCGCCGGGGTTGTCACTCACGGGGACCAGTCTACGGAGGTCGACCGACGGGGCGCCCACGGAGTGGGGTGGCTTGTCCGCAGCGGCGAGTGCAGCGCCGTTGTGGCTGGTCGCGCAGTTCCCCGCGCCCCTGAGTGGCGAAGGTCCCCGGCGCCGAATGCTCCGAGGACCTTCGTCGTCGTACCGGCGTTTACGCCTGCGGCAGCTTCTCCAGCTGGGACTGGATGCGGGCGATGTCCTCGTCCGCCTTGGCCAGCCGGCCCCGGATCTTGTCCACGACCTGATCCGGCGCCTTGGCGAGGAAGGCCTGGTTGCCCAGCTTGGCCGTGGCCTGGGCCTTCTCCTTCTCGGCGGCGGCGAGGTCCTTCGCGAGCCGCTTGCGCTCGGCGGCGAAGTCGATGACACCCGAGAGGTCGAGCGCGACCTCGACACCGGCGACCGGGAGGGTCGCCGTGGCCGTGAAGGAGTCGCCCTCGGGCTGGAGCCGCAGCAGCTGCCGGACGGCCGCCTCGTGCGCGGCGAGCGCGGTGCCCGCCAGGGTCAGCCTGGCCGGGACCCGCTGGCCGGGCTGGAGGCCCTGGTCGGCGCGGAAGCGGCGGACCTCGGTGATCACCGACTGGACGGTCTCGATCTCCCGCTCGGCGTCGGCGTCCCGGAAGCCGCCCGGGGCGTCAGCCCCAGGAACGAACACAGCGGAGGGCCACTCGGCGATGACGACCGACTCGCCCCCCGTGAGCGTCGTCCACAGCGTCTCGGTGACGAAGGGAACGACCGGGTGCAGCAGCCGCAGCGTGACGTCGAGGACCTCACCGAGGACGCGCTTGCTGACCTCGGCCGGCTCGCCGCCCGCCTGGAACGTCGTCTTGGACAGCTCGACGTACCAGTCGAAGACCTCGTCCCAGGCGAAGTGGAACAGCGCGTCGGACAACTTGGCGAACTGGTAGTCCTCGTAGTGCGCGTCGACCTCGGCGACCACCGAGTTCAGGCGGGAGAGGATCCAGCGGTCGGTCGACGACATCTTCGAGGCGTCCGGCAGCGGGCCCTCGACCGTGGCGCCGTTCATCAGCGCGAAGCGGGTGGCGTTCCAGATCTTGTTGGCGAAGTTCCGGGAGCCCTGGACCCAGTCCTCGCCGATCGGGACGTCGACGCCCGGGTTGGCGCCGCGCGCCAGGGTGAAGCGGAGCGCGTCGGAGCCGTACTTGTCCATCCAGTCCAACGGGTTGACCACGTTCCCGAAGGACTTGGACATCTTCTTGCCGTTCTGGTCACGGACCATGCCGTGCAGGGCGATGGTGTGGAACGGCGGGGTGCCGTCCATCGCGTACAGGCCGAACATCATCATCCGGGCGACCCAGAAGAAGAGGATGTCGTAGCCGGTGACCAGGACGGAGTTCGGGTAGAACTTCGCGAGCGAGTCGGTCTGCTCCGGCCAGCCCAGCGTGGAGAACGGCCACAGGCCGGAGGAGAACCAGGTGTCGAGGACGTCGGAGTCCTGACGCCAGCCCTCACCCGCCGGCGGCTCCTCGTCGGGGCCGACGCAGACGACCTCGCCCTCCGGGCCGTACCAGACCGGGATGCGGTGGCCCCACCACAGCTGGCGCGAGATGCACCAGTCGTGGAGGTTGTCGACCCAGTCGAAGTACCGCTTCTCCATCTCCTGCGGATGGATCTTGACGCGACCGTCACGGACGGCGTCACCGGCCGCCTTCGCCAGCGGGCCGACCTTGACCCACCACTGCATGGACAGGCGCGGCTCGATGGTGGTCTTGCAGCGCGAGCAGTGGCCGACACTGTGGACGTAGGGCCGCTTCTCGGCGACGATCCGGCCCTCGGCGCGCAGCGCGGCGACGATGGCGGAACGGGCCTCAAGGCGGTCCAGGCCCTGGAAGGGACCGTGGGCGGTGATGATCGCGTGCTCGTCCATGACCGCGATGGCGGGCAGGTCGTGGCGCCGGCCGATCTCGAAGTCGTTCGGGTCGTGGGCGGGCGTCACCTTGACCGCGCCGGTGCCGAACTCGGGGTCGACGTGCTCGTCGGCGACGACCTGGATGGAGCGGTCGGTCAGCGGCAGCTTGATGAGCTTGCCGATCAGGTGCTGGTAGCGCTCGTCCTCGGGGTGGACGGCGACGGCCGTGTCGCCGAGCATCGTCTCGGCACGGGTGGTGGCGACGACGATCGTCTCGTCCCCGTCGCCGTACTTCATGGAGACGAGCTCGCCGTCGTCGTCCTGGTATTCGACCTCGATGTCGGAGATGGCCGTCAGACACCTGGGGCACCAGTTGATGATGCGCTCGGCGCGGTAGATCAGCTCGTCGTCGTAGAGCCGCTTGAAGATGGTCTGGACGGCCTGGGACAGGCCCTCGTCCATCGTGAAGCGCTCACGCGACCAGGCGACGGCGTCGCCGAGGCGGCGCATCTGGCCGCCGATCTGCCCGCCGGACTCGCTCTTCCACTGCCAGACCCGCTCGACGAACGCCTCCCGGCCGAGGTCGTGCCGGGACTTGCCCTCCTTGGCCAGTTCCCGCTCGACGACGTTCTGCGTGGCGATACCGGCGTGGTCCATGCCGGGCTGCCACAGCGTCTCGTACCCCTGCATCCGCTTGCGGCGGGTCAGGGCGTCGATGAGCGTGTGCTCGAAGGCGTGCCCGAGGTGCAGGCTGCCCGTGACGTTCGGCGGGGGGATGACGACGGTGTACGGAGGCTTGTCGCTGTCCGCGTCCGCCTCGAAGTAACCCCGTTCCACCCAGCGCTCGTACAGCTTCCCCTCTACCTCGGCCGGCGCGTACTGGGTCGGCAGTTCGGTGGTGGGTGCGGGCTGCGGCTGCTGAGAGTTCTCGGTCACGGGGGTCAGTTTAAGGGCGTCACGACCCTGTCCCGAAACGCGTTTCCTTTGTAACGGTGCGCCCCCCGGTGACCTGCGCACGCCAGGTCTGCGTCAGGATGTGAGCACCACGTAAGCATCTGGAGGGGAACCCAGAAAATGAGTCACAACCAGCCGGGCCCGTACGGCGGGCAGCCCCAGCAGCCCGGACCGTACGGCCAACCGGGACCGTACGGCCAGCAGCCGCCGCAGGCCCCCCAGCCCGGCTACGGCTACCCCCAGCAGACGCCCCCGCCCGCGCAGCCGGGCTACGGCTACCCGCAGCAGCCGCAGCAGGGCGGCGTCCCGCCGCAGCAGCCGCCGTACGGCCAGCAGGCTCCGTACGGCCAGCAGCCCCCCTACGGCCAGCAGCCGTACGGCATGCCCCAGCCCCCGGCGCCGGGCGGCGGCAAGAAGAAGACGGGCCTGATCATCGGCGCGGTCGCCGTCGTGGCGGCGATCGGCGTGGGGGCGTACTTCGTGTTCGGCGGGGGCGGGGGTGCGGGCGGCTCGGACATCGCCGACGACGGGCCGCACAAGCTGACGACTCCGGCGACGGTGCTCGGCGACTACACGAAGGAGAAGAGCGACAGCGGCACCATGGACGCCGGCGACATGAAGGACGCCGAGCAGTGGGGGGTGACGGACCCCAAGGACGTGAGCGCCTCGTACACGGCGAAGAACGAGGAGAACCCGCTGGCCAGCAAGCAGCTCATGTTCGGCGGCGTCTACGGCACGATCGACGATCCGGAGAAGGCCGTCGACGCCATGTTCGCGAACATGAAGAAGGAGAGCCAGGAGGGCGGCAGCGACCAGGACGTCACGCTGCAGGGCGACCCGAAGGAGTACAAGCCCGAGTCCCTCGACGGCGCCATCCTGAAGTGCCAGGAGGCCAAGGTCGACAACTCGAACGGCGGAGAGAACGAGCCGAAGTCGATGACCATGACGTACTGCGTCTGGGGCGACCACAGCACCCTCGGCTTCGCCATGCCGATGAGCTACCTGGACATCGCGGCTGGTAAGAAGACCGATCCCGCCGAGGCGGCCGAGATCACCGCCAAGCTCCGCAAGGAAGTCCGCGTCAAGGCCTGACATCGCGGCGACAACGCGGAAGGGGCCCGGTCGGTCGACCGGGCCCCTTCCGCGTTCGTTCGTACGGTGACGGCTATGCCGTCTTCTGCTCCCCCGGCCCCCGCCCCCGCGAATCCCGCGGAATCAGCGTCGGGTTGACGTTGGAGAGGACCACGTCGGCCGTGATGACGACGCGGGCGACGTCCTTGCGGGAGGGGACCTCGTACATGACGCCCTGGAGGACTTCCTCCATGATGGCGCGCAGGCCGCGGGCGCCGGTCTGGCGGAGGATGGCCTGGTCGGCGATGGCCTCCAGGGCCTCGCGCTCGAAGTCCAGCTCGACGCCGTCGAGTTCGAAGAGGCGCTCGTACTGCTTGACGAGCGCGTTGCGCGGCTCGACCAGGATCTGGAGCAGGGCCTCGCGGTCGAGGTTGTGGACCGAGGTGATGACGGGGAGCCGGCCGATGAACTCGGGGATCATGCCGAACTTGACCAGGTCCTCGGGCATGACGGACTCGAACTGGTCCTTGGACTCCAGCTCCCGCTTGGAGCGGATCGTCGCGCCGAAGCCGATGCCCTTGGCGCCGGCCCGACCCTCGATGATCTTCTCCAGGCCCGAGAAGGCGCCGCCCACGATGAACAGGACGTTCGTCGTGTCGATCTGGATGAACTCCTGGTGCGGGTGCTTGCGCCCGCCCTGCGGCGGGACCGAGGCCGTGGTGCCCTCGAGGATCTTCAGCAGGGCCTGCTGGACGCCTTCGCCGCTGACGTCTCGCGTGATCGACGGGTTTTCACTCTTCCGCGCGACCTTGTCGATCTCGTCGATGTAGATGATCCCGGTCTCGGCCTTCTTGACGTCGTAGTCGGCCGCCTGGATCAGCTTGAGCAGGATGTTCTCGACGTCCTCGCCGACGTAACCGGCCTCGGTGAGCGCCGTGGCGTCGGCGATCGCGAAGGGGACGTTCAGCATGCGCGCCAGGGTCTGGGCGAGGAGGGTCTTGCCGGAGCCGGTGGGGCCCAGCAGCAGGATGTTGGACTTCGCCAACTCGATGGCGTCCTCGCGGCCTTGGGCGCCGCCGTTCTCGCCGGCCTGGACGCGCTTGTAGTGGTTGTACACCGCTACGGAGAGCGCCTTCTTGGCGGCTTCCTGGCCGACGACGTACCCGTCGAGGAACTCGTAGATCTCGCGGGGCTTGGGGAGCTCCTCCCAGCGCACCTCGCTGGTCTCCGCCAGCTCCTCCTCGATGATCTCGTTGCAGAGGTCGATGCACTCGTCGCAGATGTAGACACCGGGCCCTGCGATGAGCTTCTTGACCTGCTTCTGGCTCTTGCCGCAGAACGAGCACTTGAGCAGATCGCCGCCGTCACCGATGCGTGCCACGGTGTGCTTCCCCTTCGCCTGGGAGACTCCCGGACGTCGACGTCACGTCAACGGCCGGCGGACTCCTGGTGCTGCCTTATGTCCGACGGTACCTTGCCGGGCCCCCCGTCCGGGCCCCCCTTGGCACGGTTCACTTTGACGTGGACCGTGCCAAGGAGCAGCAGACGATACCCGCTCCGGGTCAGCGAACCGACTCGTTGTTCATCTTCCGGGTGGAGATGATCTGGTCGACCAGGCCGTAGGCCAGGGCGTCCTCGGCCGTGAGGATCTTGTCGCGCTCGATGTCCTCGCGGATCTTCTCGACCGGCGTGGTGGAGTGCTTGGCCAGCATCTCCTCCAGCTGGGCGCGCATCCGGAGGATCTCGTTGGCGGCGATCTCCAGGTCGGAGACCTGGCCGCGGCCGGTCTCGCTGTACGGCTGGTGGATCAGGACGCGGGCGTTGGGCAGCGCCATGCGCTTGCCCGGCGTGCCGGCGGCCAGCAGGATCGCGGCGGCGGAGGCCGCCTGGCCCATGCAGACCGTCTGGATGTCGGGCTTCACGAACTGCATCGTGTCGTAGATGGCCGTGAGCGCCGTGAAGGAGCCGCCGGGGCTGTTGATGTAGATCGAGATGTCCCGGTCGGGGTCCATCGACTCCAGGCACAGCAGCTGCGCCATGACGTCGTTGGCGGAGGCGTCGTCGATCTGGACGCCGAGGAAGATCACCCGCTCCTCGAAGAGCTTCGCGTACGGGTCGTACTCGCGAACGCCCTGGGAGGTGCGCTCGACGAAGCGCGGGATCACATAGCGGGACTCGGCGGACGGGCCGGTGTACTCGGCACGCATGCGGTCGTGCAGGCCGCTGCCGGGGAAGTCGTTCACAGTTTCTCCTGGGAAGGGGCTGAGGCGGTCGGCTCGGGGCCGGCTGGAGGGGCGCACTGGGCCCGCGCAGGGCTGGGCTCGGCTCCGCGGGGCCCGGGTGGACCCGGGGCCCGCGGGAGCGGCTCAGGCCCCCGTGCCGCCGCCGCCCGGCATGCCGGCGGCCGTGGGGATGACGTCGTCGATGAGGCCGTACTCCTTGGCCTCGAAGGCGTCGAACCAGCGGTCGCGGTCCGAGTCGCGCGTGATCTGCTCGATCGTCTGACCGGTGTGCTGGGACGTCAGCTCCGCCATGCGCTTCTTGGTGTGCAGCAGCCGCTCGGCGTGGATCTTGATGTCCGAGGCGGAGCCGGCCAGGCCGGCGGAGGGCTGGTGGATCAGGATCTCGGCGTTCGGGAGCGCGAAGCGCTTGCCCGGGGTGCCCGCGCTGAGCAGGAACTGCCCCATCGAGGCCGCCAGCCCCATCGCGATCGTCACCACGTCGTTCTTGATGAACTGCATGGTGTCGTAGATCGCCATGCCGGCCGTGATCGAGCCGCCGGGGCTGTTGATGTACAGGAAGATGTCCTTGTCCGGGTCGGCGGCAAGGAGCAGCAACTGTGCGGTGATCTTGTTGGCGATGTCGTCGTCGACCGGCTGGCCGAGGAAGATGATCCGCTCGCCGAGCAGCCGGTTGTAGACCTGGTCGCCGAGGCCACCACCGATGGAGGGCTCGCCGGCGGCGGAGGGCATCAGATTCGTCACGTATCCACCTGCTCGTCTTACGACGGCGCCGGGCCGTCTCACGTGTTCTGCCGGGGCGCGGGGCCGTCCGGCCGGTTTCGGGGACTCCCCTGCCCTCGTATTCATGGACCCTAACGCGCAGGCCCTGCGGTGCCATCCCGGTTCCGCGGGTGTTCGCTGTGAGCGCATGTCGCTCCGCTGGGTGAGCAGGGGGCTCGCGCGCGCCGTGGGCGGTTCGGTACGTCGCCCGCATGCCGACACGGTGGTCGCGCACGGCACCGGCCACGTACTCCGTGGGGCACCGGGCGTCGGCGTGCCGGGGAGCCGGGGAGCCGGGGTCTTCGCACGCGGTTCGGGCGCGAGCGTCCGCGGCCGCGGGCCGGGCGGGGTGCTCGCGTCCGCGCGGCGGGGCCGCACATCGACACGGCCCCGTGCCCCGCCCCTCGGCGCGCTGCCATGGCCCCTCGGCGCGCAACCGTGCCGTACGCCGACGGGCTCCGGGGCGTTGTCGCCCCGGAGCCCGTCGCACGTCTTACAAGGTGCCGTGGGGCTCAGCCCTCGGTCTTCTCCTCGGACTTCTCCTCGGCCTTCTCCTCGGCCTTGTCGTCACCGGACTCGGCGGACTCGGCGGCGGCCTCCACGGTCTCCGCGGCCTCCGTCTCGTCCTCCTCGTCCTCCAGGTCGACGACCTCGCCGTTGGTGTCCTTGACCGTGGCCTTCTCGACCACGACGGCCAGGGCCTTGCCACGGGCGACCTCGCCGACGAGGAGCGGGACCTGGCCCTGCTCGACGACGGCCTGGGCGAACTGGTCGGGGGACATGCCGGAGGAGGCGGCGCGGCGCATGAGGTGCTCGGTGAGCTCCTCCTGGCTGACGTTGAGGTTCTCCTGCTTGACCAGCTCGTCGAGGACGAACTGGGTCTTGATGCCCTTGACCGCGGCCTCGCGGGTCTCGGTCTCGAACTCCTCGACGGTCTTGCCCTGGAGCTCCAGGTACTTCTCGAGGTCCAGGCCCATCTGGCCGAGCTGGTGGTGCTCCAGGTTGTGCTTGCGGGTGTTGACCTCGTCCTCGAGGAGCTTCTCGGGGACGGGGACCTCGACCAGCTCGAGGAGCTTGTCGAGCACGCGCTCCTGGGCCTGCGTGGCCTGGTCGTACCGCTTGGTGTTGGCCAGGCGCTTGCGGCTGTCGGCCTGCAGCTCCTCCAGCGTGTCGAACTCCGACGCGAGCTGCGCGAAGTCGTCGTCCAGCTCGGGCAGCTCGCGCTTGGCGACCTGGGTGACCTTGACGGTGACCTCGGCCTCCTTGCCGGCCGCCGAGCCGCCCTTGAGCTCGGAGGTGAAGGTGGCCTCGCCACCGGCCTCCACGCCCGTCACGGCGTCGTCGATGCCTTCCAGCAGCTCGCCGGAGCCGATGGTGTAGGAGACGCCGTCGGCGACGCCGTCCTCGAGGACCTCGCCGTCGACCTTGGCCTGCAGGTCGAGGGTGACGACGTCGCCGTCCTCGGCGGCACGCTCGACCGGGGAGGTGGAGGCGAAGCGCTCGCGCAGCTGCTCCACCGCCTTCTCGACGTCCTCGTCGCTGACCTCGACGGCGTCGACCTCGACCTCGATGCCGGAGTAGTCCGGGATCTCGATGGCCGGGCGGATGTCGACCTCGGCGGTGAAGTTCAGCGTCTCGCCGTCCTTCAGCTCCGTGATGTCGACCTCGGGCTGGCCGAGCGGGTTCAGCTCGGCCTCGTTGACCGCGTCGGTGTAGAACTTCGGAAGCGCGTCGTTGACCGCCTCCTCCAGAACCGCACCGCGGCCGAACCGCTGGTCGATGACTCGGGCCGGGATCTTGCCCTTGCGGAAGCCCTTCACCGTGACCTGCTGGTTGATCTTCTTGTACGCCGCGTCGAGGCTGTCCTTGAGCTCCTCGAAGGGCACCTCGACAGTGAGCCGAACCCGGGTCGGGTTCAGGGTCTCCACGGCGCTCTTCACGGTTCGGTCTCCTTGGTGGCTGACTTCTTGGGTTCTGCCGGAGCCAGAGCGGCATCCGGCAAATTTCGCCGCCCGGAGACTTCAGACGCTGAGACACACGGGCGTGCAGCTTGCATAGTAACGGCAGCGACTACACGGCCCAAAAGGCGATCACGGGAATCACCGCCGATCACAGGGGGATCTTCCGAGTCGATCGGCCGGACGGCCCGACCGGAGACCGGGGATCGCCCCACGGATGGCCGGTGAACGGCCGGTGAAAAACCGATGCCGGCCGACACCGGCCGATGGGTGGCCGGTGGGCGGTCGCGACCGCGGTCTCGGTGGTTGGTCGGGGTGGCGGGATTTGAACCCACGGCCTTCCGCTCCCAAAGCGGACGCGCTACCAAGCTGCGCCACACCCCGTCTGGTGCGACACGTAGGGTACATGCCGCCAGGCGTCGGGGACCGCCGAGTTTCCCGAGCGTCCGTGAAGGTCCGGCGCGGACCGGAAGGGGTGTGCGGTGAGGGGGGCCGACCCGCTACGATGCGTGCAGTGCCGCGGTCAGCGACCTGCGGCGCGCGCTGTGCGGGCGTAGCTCAATGGTAGAGCCCTAGTCTTCCAAACTAGCTACGCGGGTTCGATTCCCGTCGCCCGCTCCGAGAGGCCTCCGGCCCGGTCCCCCAGGGTACCGGGCCGGAGGCCTTTGTGCGGCCCCGGGCTAGAACTGGATGGAGTTCAGCGTCTCCGCTATCGAGTCCAGGAACCGCTGGATGTCGTCGGCCATGCCCGTCGAGGCCAGGAAGAAGCCGAAGAGGACCGCGACGACGGCCGGGCCCGCCTTGAGGGAGCCTCCTCGCAGCAGCACCACCAGGATGATTGCCAACAGCAGCACCACTGACAGTGAAATGGCCACAACTGATCACACCCTAGGTCGGTCCGCTCTCCCGGCCCGGAGGTGCAGCGCAGCACACCCCCGCCAGAACCATCGTGCCACCAACCGGGCCCCGCTATGCGGCGGGTGACACATCATCCGGCCGGTTCCCGGGACGGCGCACCTCCCCCGCGCGCGGACGTACCCAACCATCGCACCCCGTACAGAAATTCGACAGGGCACTCGTGCGGGGAATTCCGGCCACTTCGTTTCGATGCCCACACAACGCGTTCGCAGATATTTCGAATTGTCGCGGGGCGCACATCGCCGGGTACTTCACAGGGAGTTCACAGAGACGTCGACGGGCCACGTAAGCGCATTGAAGGGGACATTCCAGGGGAGTCGCCCGCCGGTCTTATGCACTGCTTAGTCACGACGAGTCGTGACAAGTGGGGTGGCCAGGGAGCTCGTTCCGTGCGCGGCGACGCACTTCGGTGTGGGAGCCGTCACGCGACCGGAGAGGTCGAGTTCCCCGAAATACCGGGTACTCGCAAGGTACTCGGGAGGCGAATGCAGGAATGACGTCGAGGGTTTTACGGAAACACAGGGAGAACGCTAGGGTGCCTCAGATGTTCTACGCTGCCTCGTCCCCCACCAGAGCAGCGAGGTCCTGCTACGACCCGCCGAGTTTTTGGCGGGGGGTTGCATGACGAGCTCGCTGCGACCGCACGGCGACCGGAAGTCGCCGTCCCGCTCGGACCAGCAGGCACCGAACCGGCAGGCACAGCCGAGTCGGCAGCGCGACGCGTTCTTCGACAACGCCAAGTACCTGGCGATCGTGCTGGTCGGTGTGGGTCACGCCTGGGGACAGATCCTGGACGGGAACCGGACCGTCGAGACCCTGTACCGGGTCCTGTACACGTTCCACATGCCGGCGTTCATCATCATCTCCGGCTACTTCTCGCGCAGTTTCGATCTGAGCCCCAAGCGCGTCAAACGCCTGATCACCGGTGTCGCCGTCCCCTACCTCGTCTTCGAGGTCGCCTACGCTCTGCACCGCCGCGTCAGCGAGGACCCGGCCAACGACATCAGCCTGCTGGACCCCACGTACCTTCTGTGGTTCCTGTGCGCGCTGTTCGTCTGGCGGCTGACCACGCCCATCTGGCAGACGGTCCGCTGGCCGCTGCCGATCGCGCTGGGCATCGCCGCGCTGGCCTCCGTGACGCCCACGGTCGGCAACGACCTGAACATGCAGCGGGTGCTGCAGTTCCTGCCCTGCTTCGTGCTGGGCCTGGTGCTGCGCCCCGAGCACTTCCAGCTGGTACGCCGCCGCTCGGTGCGGATCGTGTCCGTGCCGGTGGTCGCGGCCGCGGTGGCCGTCGCCTGGTGGTCGGTGCCGCGCATGGAGACCGGCTGGTTCTACCGGAACGCCGCCGTGCAGGACACCGGCGCCCCCTGGTGGACCGGGCCCGTGCTGACGCTCGCCCTCTTCGGCTGCTCGCTGGTGCTGTCCGCGTGCTTCTTCGCCTGGGTGCCGGGCCGGCGCATGTGGTTCACGGCGCTCGGCGCGGGCACGATCTACGGCTACCTGGTGCACGGCTTCCTGGTGAAGGAGGGCAGCTACGCCGGCTGGTTCTCCCACCCCGTGCTGGACTCGCCGCTCGGGGAGATCGGGCTCACCGTCCTCGGAGCCACCGTCATCACCCTGCTGTGCACCAAGCCCGTCCAACGGGCCCTGCGGTGCGTGGTGGAGCCGAGGATGGAGTGGCTGTTCAAGCGGGATCCGGGCGAGGCCGCCCGGGGTCGCGAGAGGCGGGAGAAAGCGGAGGAGACAGAGGTGCGCGAGGCGCGCGCGCCGAGCGAGGCCGGCGAGAAGGTCTCCGTCTGAAGCCGGCTTTCCGCTTCAGACACCCTCATCCGGATCGACCAGACCGAGGATCAACCAGACCGAGGATCGACCAGACCGAGAAGTGCGCGCATCCGTGCGTACTTCTCGGTCAGTCGTGTGCGGGTCGCCGTGTCCAGCACCGCGAGCCGCGCCGGGTCGGCGTTGTGTGCCAGGTCCGCCTCCTTGACCAGCGGTGCGCCGGGCGTGGCGAGGATGCGCGCGGCGTACGCCTCGGGCGGTTCCCCGGCCCGCTTGGTGAGGGCGAGGACGATGTCCTTGGTACGGCGGCTCAGCGCGGCCTCGCTCAGCCATCGCTCGGACAGCGCGTCGTCCTCGACGGCGTCGTGCAGCCAGGCCGCCGCGATCTGCTCGTCGTCCCCGCCGCGCCGCCGCACGCCCTCGGCGACGGCCCGCAGGTGTTCGGCGTACGGCCGCCCCGCCTTGTCGGTCTGTCCGGCGTGGGCGGCACGGGCGGTGGCCTCGACGTCGGCCAGGGAGAGCGGCTCGGGGGGTGATGAGGACGGTGAGGGTGGTGACGGAGTGTGGGACACGCTGTCCAGTGTGTCAGTCCGCCACCGTCGGGGACTGGGCCGTCGGGGACTGGGCCGTCGGGCCCTCCCGGCAGAGCAGCAGGAGCGCCCGGTCGTCGTTGACGTCCTTGGCGACCGCCTCGATCAGATGCCAGGCGGCGCCGTGGAAGCCGCCCGCGACATAGCGGTCGGCCTCGCCGGTGAGGCGGTCGATGCCCTCGGCGATGTCGCGGTCCGAGGTCTCCACCAGGCCGTCGGTGAACAGCATCAGCACGTCTCCGGGACGCAGTGCCCCCTTCACCGGGTCGAACTGCGCACCGTCGTACACGCCCAGCAGCGGCCCCTCGGCCGTCTTCTCCTCCCAGCGGCCGGTGCCCGCGCTGAGCTGGAGGCCCGGCGGATGTCCGGCGGAGTACAACTCGTAGTCGCCGGAGTCGAGGTCCAGTACGAGGTGGATGGAGGTGGCGAAGCCCTCGTCCCAGTCCTGGCGGAGCAGGTAGCCGTTGGCGGCCGGCAGGAAGGCGTGCGGGGGCAGGCTGCCCAGCAGTCCGCCGAACGCGCCCGACAGCAGCAGGGCGCGTGAGCCCGCGTCCATGCCCTTGCCGGAGACGTCGGTGAGGACCACCTCGAGCGTCCGGCCGCCGTTCGTGCGGGCCGCGACGACGAAGTCGCCGGAGAAGGACTGACCGCCGGCCGGACGCAGCGCCATCTCGCGGTGCCAGCCGGGCGGCAGCCCCGGCAGCTTGCTCTGGACCCGGATGCGTTCGCGCAGGTCGAAGAGCATGGTGCCGCCGCGCCGCCAGGGCACGCCGACCCGGCTGCGGAACTGGGCGACCAGCAGTCCGAAGAAGCCGCAGGCCGCGACGACCAGGACCACGCCGGGGGTGACCCGGGAGGGGCCCTCGGTGTACGGGCCCAGCTGCACCGACTCCACGATCAGCGCCGTGGCCGCCGCCGCGTACAGGCCGAGCAGGCTCGCCGGGCGCAGCAGCAGGCCGCCCGCGACGATCGGCAGGACCAGCGCGGCCGGTGAGCACCACACGGAGTTCGCCATCGTGGTGGCCGCGATGACGGGGATCATCAGCAGCAGTCCGGCCAGGGCGATCCAGTCCGAGCCGTCGCCGCGGAAGTAGTCGACGGCGGATCTGCGCATGCCGACGCGGGCCCGGTGCCACTGCTTCTTCCACCGGGCCGTGAACGTGTCGGCTTCCGCGCGCCGCTGTCGTCCTGCTGCCATTAGTTCGGGACCCTATCCATCGGACCGGGCGCTTGGCACGGGAGGTCCTACTTGTCCCCCGTCCGGGGCCCGACTTCACAGTGAACTTCACGAACGGCCGCCGCGCCGCAACCTGTCGGAAATTGTCTCGCCCGGCCCGCGCGGCCCTGGTACGCATGGTCCATGGAACGTTCCAGGGGAAAAGGCGACGACGACCTGACGACCGAGCTGCGGGTACTGCGGCAGGACGAGTGGGACCAGTGGTACGGGACGCTGATCCGTGCCTTCAGCGGGGTCCCGGAGTCCGCCGAGGAGTTGGCGCTGTTCAACGCCCTGACCGAGGTCGACCGCTCACTCGGCGTCTGGGAGGGCGACGACTGCGTCGGGACGGCGGGGGCGTTCGGCTTCCGGATGACCGTGCCGGGCGGTGCGGAGGTGGCCGCGGCGGGCGTGACGATGGTGAGCGTCGCCGCCACGCACCGGCGCCGGGGTGTGCTGACGTCGATGATGCGGCGGCAGCTGGACGACGTACGGTCCTGGGGCGAGCCGCTGGCCGTGCTGACGGCCTCCGAACCGGCGATCTACGGCAGGTTCGGGTACGGCGCCGCGACCTTCCAGATCAACGCGGAGATCGATACGAACCGGGTCCGGCTGTCCGTGCCGGACGGCACGGATGACGTACGGCTTCGGTACGCGGCGCCCGCGGACGTACTCGACGTGTGCGAGGCGGTGTACGCGCGGCTGGTGCCCGGACGGCCCGGGATGCTGGCCCGGCGGCCCGGCTGGGAGCGGATGGGGCTGCTGGACCCGGAGAGCGAGCGGGAGGGGGCGTCACCACTGCAGTGCGTGGTCGCCCGGCGGGACGGCGAGGTCACGGGGTACGCGCGGTTCCGGGTGCGGCCGGCCTGGGGGAACGAGGGGCCGGGCGGCACGGTGGTCGTGGAGGACCTGGCCGGGCTGGATCCGGCGACCGAGGCGGCGCTGTGGCGGTTCCTGTTCGACATCGACCTGACGTCGGTGCTGACCGCGCGCGGGCGGCCGGTCGACGAGGCGTGGCAGCACCAGGTGTCGGACATCCGGCGGTGCCGGCCGGTGCTGCGGGACGCCTTGTACGTACGGCTGGTGGACGTGGGGGCCGCGCTGGCGGCGCGGACGTATCAGGCGCCGGTGGACGTGGTGTTCGAGGTCGAGGACGCCTTCTGCCCCTGGAACGAGGGGCGTTGGCGGCTGACCGGGGACGCGAAGGGTGCGTCCTGCGAGCGGACGTCCGACGCGGCGGATCTGGCCCTGACGGTACGGGAGTTGGGGGCGGCGTATCTCGGCGGCGTGAGCCTGGTCTCGCTGGGCGCGGCCGGGCGGATACGGGAGCTGCGGCGGGGGGCGCTGGCGGAGGCTTCGGTGGGGTTCGGGTCGGACGTCGCGCCGTGGCTGCCGCACGGGTTCTGACGGCGGTCGAACCTATTGAGGGTTCCGCTGGCAGGTCGGGCACCAGAAGAGGTTGCGGGCGGCGAGGTCCGCGGTGCGGATCGCGTCGCCGCAGAGGTGGCAGGACTGGTTGGCCCGGCGGTAGACGTAGACCTCGCCGCCGTGGTCGTCGACGCGGGGCGGGCGGCCCATGGCCTCGGGGGTGTGTTCCGGGCGGACGGTGTCGATGCGGTTGTTCCGGACGCCCTCGCGCATGAGGTCGGTGAGGTCGTGCCAGATCGTGTCCCACTCGGTGGGGGTGAGGTCCCTGCCGGGTCGGTACGGGTCGATGCCGTGGCGGAAGAGGACCTCGGCGCGGTAGACGTTGCCGACGCCGGCGATGACCTTCTGGTCCATGAGCAGCGCGGCGATGGTGGTGCGGCTGCGGGAGACGCGGCGGTACGCGGCCCCGGGGTCGGCGTCCGGACGCAGGGGGTCGGGGCCGAGGCGGTCGTGTATCGCCTGCTTCTCCGGTTCCGTGATCAGGGCGCAGGCGGTGGGGCCGCGGAGGTCGACGTACGCGGTGTCGTTCGCCAGGCGGAGGCGGACGGTGTCCGTGGGCGGGGGCGCGGGGGTCTTCCCGAAGGTGACCTTGCCGAAGAGGCCGAGGTGGATGTGGACCCACTCGGCGGGCTCGGCGGCGCCGAAGCCGAGGAAGAGGTGTTTGCCGTGGGCCTCGGTGCGGGTGAGCGGGGTGCCGGTGAGGAGGGCGGCGGCGTCGGCGAACTTGCCCTGGGGGCTGGTGACGTGGACTGCCGTCCGGGCGAAGGCGGCGGCGTAGTCCTGGGCCAGCCGGTGGATGGTGTGCCCCTCTGGCACGGTGTCCTTTCCTTCCTTGCCTTGGCCCACCCGCCCACCCGACTCGGTCGGTCGAGAGGCGAGACTCACCCCGGGGCTCCGCCCCGGCCCCCGGCGGGGACTCCGTCCCCTGCACCCCTGGAGCACCTGGCCCGGCCGCACGTTCCAGCGTCCCCGGCGCAGGTTCCAGCGTCCCCGGCGCAGGTTCCAGCGCCCCCGGCGCAGGTTCCAGCGCCCCCGGGCGCACGTTCCAGCACCCCCGGCGCAGCTTCAAGCGTCCCGGCGCCGCCCGTCACCTTGACCCGGGCCGTGCCCGCCCCGACGCACCCGCACCCGCACCGGGGAAAGGCACCGCCGGAGGCGCTTCGCGCTACTGCTGCGGGTGGTGCGGCGGGATGGGGGGCAGGTCGCCCGTCGTCTCGTAGGACGTGAGCATGTCGATGCGGCGGATGTGGCGGTCGTCGCCGGAGAACGGGGTGGCGAGGAAGGTCTCGACGAACTTCGTCGCCTCCTCCCGCGTGTGCATGCGGGCGCCGACCGCGACGACGTTGGCGTCGTTGTGCTGGCGGCCGAGGGACGCCGTCTCCTCGCTCCAGGCCAGCGCCGCGCGCACGCCCTTCACCTTGTTCGCCGCGATCTGCTCGCCGTTGCCGGAACCGCCGATCACGATGCCGAGGGCGTCGGGGTCCGCGGCCGTCCGCTCCGCGGCGCGGAGGCAGAAGGGCGGGTAGTCGTCCTGGGCGTCGTAGATGTGCGGGCCGCAGTCGACGGGGTCGTGGCCCGCCGCCTTGAGCCACTCGACGAGGTGGTTCTTGAGTTCGTAGCCCGCATGGTCGGAGCCGAGATACACGCGCATGGGTTGAGTGTGACACGGGGGTCACGGGGCGGCTGCGTCGGGTGTCGGGTCTGAAAAGGGCAGGTGAAACAATGGAAGCTCAGGCAAAGCTCAAGTAACGATCCGGAATCAAAGGTTCCCGAATCCGTTCACCTCCGTTTCACTGGTCCGGCTCGTACACCGCTCGTACACCGCTCGTACGGGACCTTGCTCGACCGGCGCAAAGGAAAACCACCCCCATGACTTCGCAGCCGACCCTGACGAAGCCCGAGAACGGGCCCGAAGGCCCCGGAGAACCCGGGTCCGGGCTCCAGGCAGGGCTCAAGAACCGCCACCTTTCGATGATCGCCATTGGCGGTGTCATCGGGGCCGGACTGTTCGTGGGATCCAGTTCGGGAATCGCCACCGCGGGGCCCGGCATCCTTCTCTCGTACGCGCTTGTCGGCACCCTCGTGGTGCTGGTGATGCGCATGCTCGGGGAGATGTCCGCCGCCAATCCGACCTCGGGTTCCTTCTCCGCACACGCCGACCGGGCGCTCGGGCCCTGGGCCGGGTTCTCCATCGGCTGGCTGTACTGGTTCTTCTGGGTCGTGGTGCTGGCCGTGGAGGCGACCGCCGGGGCCAAGATCCTCGAAGGGTGGATACCGGCCGTGCCGCAGTGGGGGTGGGCGCTGATCGTGATGGTCGTGCTGACCGCCACCAACCTCGCCTCGGTCGGCTCCTACGGCGAGTTCGAGTTCTGGTTCGCCGGGATCAAGGTCGTCGCGATCGCCGCGTTCATCGTCGTCGGCGGGCTGGCCGTCTTCGGGCTGCTGCCCGGCGTCGACAGCGAGCAGGCGGGGCTGGCCAATCTGACGGAGCACGGCGGATTCCTGCCGAACGGGGCGGGGGCGATCCTGACCGGTGTGCTGCTCGTCGTTTTCTCGTTCATGGGCAGTGAGATCCCCACCCTGGCCGCCGGCGAGTCCGAGGACCCGCAGCGGGCCGTCACCAAGGCGACCAACAGCATCATCTGGCGTATCGCCGTCTTCTACCTCGGTTCGATCTTCGTCGTCATCGCGCTGCTGCCCTGGGACTCACAGTCGATCATCGACCAGGGCTCCTACGTGGCCGCCCTCGACTCGCTCGGGATCGCGAACGCCGGTCAGATCATGAACTTCATCGTGCTGACGTCCGTGCTGTCCTGTCTGAACTCCGGGCTGTACACGGCCTCTCGGATGGCCTTCTCGCTCGGTGCGCGCGGTGACGCGCCCAAGGCGTTCGCCCGGACCACCCGGCGCGGTGTGCCGCGGACGGCGATCCTCGTGTCCGTGGTGTTCGGGTTTGTCGCCGTGTTCTTCAACTACGAGTTCCCCGACTCCGTCTTCCTCTTCCTCGTCAACTCCTCCGGCGCCGTGGCCCTCTTCGTGTGGCTGGTGATCTGCTTCTCGCAGCTGCGGATGCGGAAGATCATCCAGGCGGAGGCGCCGGAGAAGCTGGTGGTGCGGATGTGGCTGTTCCCGTACCTGACCTGGGCGGCCGCCGGCGTGATCGTCTTCGTGCTCGGCTACATGCTGACCGACACCGAGCACAACGGGCGTACGACCGTGCTGCTGTCGCTGCTCGTGGCGGCGCTCGTCCTCGCGGTCGCCTTCGTCAAGCAGCGGGTCGTCCAGCAGCGGGTCGTCCAGCAGCGGGTCGCCGCGCAGGAGGCCGCCGCGCGGGAGGGCCTCGGCGGCGGGAACTGACGCTCGCCCCGGTACACGAGAAGGGGCCGGCCCGAAAATCGGGCCGGCCCCTTCTCGTGCGTCTACGGCGTCCTACCGCTTGTCGACCAGCTTCCAGGCCGTGGGCAGCACGCCCATCGCCAGGGCGGCCTTCAGCGCGTCCCCGATCAGGAACGGGGTGAGGCCGGCCGCGATCGCCGCCGTGAGGGACATGTCGGCGGCAAGGGCCAGATACGGGACGCCGACGGCGTAGATGATCGCCTCGCCGAGCAGCATCGTGCCGGCCATGCGGAGCATCGAGCGGTCGGCGCCGCGGCGGGCCAGGGCGCCCACGACGGTGGCGGCGAGCAGCATGCCGAAGACGTAGCCGAGGGACGGGGCGCCGGTGCCGGAGCCGCCCTCCGCGAACCACGGCACGCCCGCCATGCCGACCAGCGCGTACAGCGCGAGCGAGAGGAGGCCGCGGCGGGCGCCGAGCGAGGTGCCGACGAGCAGCGCCGCGAAGGTCTGGCCGGTCACCGGCACCGGGGAGCCCGGCACGGGCACCGCGATCTGCGCCGCGACGCCGGTGAGCACGGCACCGCCGGCGACGAGCGCGACGTCCCGGACACGGGAGGAGGGGATGAGGTCGGCGAGGACCTGCCCGGATCGGGCGGGGACGGCAGCGGTGCTCATGGGGACTCCGCGGTGGTGTGGACATGTCGGGACACCGCGACGCTATCCCAGCGGATCGGGCCCGATCACCAGCAGCGCCCGACAAAGGCCTGATCACCAGCTTGGTGGGCTCCCGACAAAGACGGCGGGATACACGTGTTTCCGCGTGACACCGGTCACCGAGGAGGGGAGGTGGGCGTCACCCGGAAGCGGAACGATGCATTCGGACGATCACGTTCCGTATCGGGATCGTCCGCATCGTGGGCAACCGCTGTCGCCGACCGGCGCGAGACCGGAGACTGTGGGCGTTTTTGCCGCCCCCGCCCCCCACACATCGGACGAGCCGCTCCATGTCCAACAGCACCACCACCGGTACGCCGCCGAAGTCGGACGACGACGCCTCCCTCTCCCACGGCCTCAAGCAGCGCCATCTGTCGATGATCGCCCTCGGTGGCGTGATCGGCGCCGGGCTGTTCGTGGGCTCCGGGGCCGGCATCGCCGCCGCCGGCCCGTCGATCGTCGTCGCCTACACCCTCTCCGGCCTCCTCGTGATGCTGGTGATGCGGATGCTGGGCGAGATGTCGGCCGCGTATCCGTCGTCGGGTTCCTTCTCCGCGCACGCCGAGCGGGCCATCGGCCCCTGGGCCGGCTTCACCGCGGGCTGGGCGTTCTGGGTGCTGCTGTGCACGGCCGTCGGCCTGGAGGGCATCGGCGCGGCGGCGATCGTGCACGGCTGGCTGCCGGGCACGCCCGAGTGGGCCTGGGTGGCGCTGTTCATGGTGGTGTTCTGCGGGACGAACCTGGCCGCCGTGAAGAACTTCGGCGAGTTCGAGTTCTGGTTCGCCGCCCTGAAGGTCGGCGCAATCTCGCTGTTCCTCGTCCTCGGCGTGCTGGCGATCGCCGGGGTCCTGCCGGGCACCGACTCCCCCGGCACCTCCCACCTGAGCGACTTCCTGCCGAACGGCGGCAACGGTCTGATCATCGGCCTGCTCGCCTCGGTGTTCGCCTACGGCGGCCTGGAGACGGTGACCATCGCGGCGGCCGAGTCGGAGAACCCGGTCAAGGGCGTGGCGAGCGCCGTGCGGACGGCGATGTGGCGGATCGCGCTGTTCTACATCGGCTCGATGGCGGTCATCGTGACCCTGGTGCCGTGGGACTCCAAGGAGGTCGTGGAGAAGGGCCCGTACGTCGCCGCCCTCGACGAACTCGGCATTCCCGGCGCCGGGCAGCTCATGAACGTCGTCGTGCTCGTCGCCCTGCTCAGCGCGATGAACGCCAACATCTACGGCGCCTCCCGCATCGGCTACTCGCTGGTCGAGCGCGGCCAGGGCCCGAAGGCGCTGGGCCGGGTGTCGGGCGGGGTGCCGCGGATCGCGGTGCTCGTCTCCTCCCTCTTCGGCTTCGGCTGCGTGCTGCTGAGCTACTGGCGGCCGGACGACGTCTTCTCCTGGCTGCTGAACATGATCGGCGCGGTCATCCTGGTCGTCTGGATCTTCATCGCCGTCTCCCAGCTGCGGCTGCGCCGCCGGCTGGAGCGGGAGGCGCCCGAGAAGCTGGTCGTGCGCATGTGGGGCTTCCCGTGGCTGACCTGGGTGGCACTGGCGGCCATGGCCACGGTCTTCGTGCTGATGGCCCGCGAGCCGGACACGCGGGTGCAGCTGTACTCGACGGGCGGGATGACGCTGGTCCTGGCGGCCGCCGGCTATGCCCGGCAGCGGCGGCGGGCGCGCGTTTGAGGCAGCGTCGCCCCGAGCTCTACGAGGGCCCCCGCACGGAGACGGATCCGTGCGGGGGCCCTTTCGCATGCCACGGCACGCCCGGTCGTCCCCCGCACTCCTCCTCCGGCCTCTTGCTGCTAGCGTGCACTTGCAAGCCTTTTGCAATAAGAGGTCGGAGGGGATCCGCCATGTCCGTCTACACACTTCCTGAACTGCCGTACGACTACTCCGCGCTGGCCCCCGTGATCAGCCCCGAGATCATCGAGCTGCACCACGACAAGCACCACGCCGCCTATGTGAAAGGCGCCAACGACACCCTTGAGCAGCTCGCCGAGGCGCGCGACAAGGAGACGTGGGGATCGATCAACGGCCTGGAGAAGAACCTGGCCTTCCACCTCTCCGGGCACATCCTGCACTCGATCTACTGGCACAACATGACCGGTGACGGCGGCGGCGAACCGCTTCAGGCGGACGGCGTGGGCGACCTGGCCGACGCGATCGCCGAGTCCTTCGGCTCCTTCGCCGGCTTCAAGGCGCAGCTCACCAAGGCCGCCGCGACCACCCAGGGCTCCGGCTGGGGTGTGCTGGCGTACGAACCGCTGAGTGGTCGCCTGATCGTCGAGCAGGTCTACGACCACCAGGGCAACGTCGGCCAGGGCGCCACGCCCATCCTGGTCTTCGACGCCTGGGAGCACGCCTTCTACCTCCAGTACAAGAACCAGAAGGTCGACTTCATCGACGCCATGTGGGCCGTCGTCAACTGGCAGGACGTGGCGAAGCGCTACGAGGCCGCCAAGTCCCGTACGAACACGCTGCTGCTGGCGCCGTGACCGGCTGAGTTCCCGAGTCGTCCTGCCTCGTGATCGTCTTCTCACCCTTCACGGCGGCAGGCGGAAGAAGGGAAGCCCCCGCGAGGACGTGACTCGCGGGGGCTTTCTGTGTGCGCCCAGGTGTCCGCACAGGGGCGTCAGGGCTTGCGGGCGAGGCCGCCGTGCTGGCCGATCGGCCGCGGTGCCGTGCCGTCCGGGGCCGGGTCCGGGCGCCACAGCGGGACGGACACCACGCCGGGGTCGACCAGTTCGAGACCCTCGAAGTACGCCTCGATCCGCTCGACCGGGCGCAGGAAGTACGGGACCGCGCCGGTCTCGTTGTAGCCGTCCTGGGCCGCCTCGTAGTCCGGGTCGGTGCCGCGCGAGCCGTCGTTGACGCACAGGTAGCTGCCGGAGGGCAGGCCGGCCATCAGGCGGCGGACCAGGTCGCGGGCCTGGTCGTGGTCGGCGACGTGGCCGAGGATGCCGCTGAGGATGAGCGCGGTGGGGCGGGTCAGGTCCAGGGTGCGGCCGGCGGCCTCCAGGATGCGCTCCGGCTCGAAGAGGCTGATGTCCTCGTAGGCGGTGGTGCCCTCGGGGGTGGAGGTGAGCAGGGCGCGGGCGTGCGCGAGGACCAGCGGGTCGTTGTCGACGTAGACGATCCGCGCCTCGGGGGCGTGCCGCTGGGCGACCTCGTGGGTGTTGTCGACGGTGGGCAGCCCGGTGCCGACGTCCAGGAACTGGCGTACCCCCGCCTCCAGCACCAGGTACCGGATGCCGCGGCCGAGGAAGGCGCGGCTGCTGCGGGCGATGGTGACGATGCCGGGGAAGACGGCGGTGTAGGCGTCGCCGGCCGCCTCGTCCACGGGGTAGTTGTCCTTGCCGCCCAGCCAGTAGTTCCAGATCCGGGCCGAGTGCGGAACAGAGGTGTCGATCTCCGTCATGGGGTCTGTCTCCCTCATGGGGTCTACGTCGTGGGTCTACGTCGTGGGTCTACGTCGTGGGTCTACGTCGTGGGTCTACGTCGTGGGTCTACGTCGTGGGTGCTGTACGCCGCCGGGGTCGTCGTGGCGAGCGTACGGCTCCGGGGGGCGGACCGCGCGTCCTGGACCCAATCGCCCGTCCGGGGCGGCGTGTTCACCGGCGCGCCGCGATGACCGCCACCGGCGCGCGTGCCTGCACCGCGCGCCGTACGGGCCCCGGTTCCTCCGGTCCCGCCTCTGGCGCGGTGCGCGGGCCACGCGCTGTACTGCCGTCCCGGGACCGGCGCCGTGTCGCCGACGTCCCGGTCCCACGGGCACTGCGGAGGAGCCGATGAGGAAGAGCCTGGCCTGCCCCACCTGCGGGGGGATGCAGGACTTCCGCCCGCTCGACGACGCCGAGAAGGCGGCCGTGAAGGAGCAGCTGAAGATCCCGTACGTGCACGACTACTGGCGCTGCGACGTCGCCGGCTGTGTCAGGTTCCAGCGCTGGGACAAGCAGCGCGACGGCGGCCTGCTGCCGGAGAGGTTCCGGAGGCAGGCCGCCGACGGGGAGAAGTGACCCTGGTGACAGTGGCCGCTACAGGTTGCTGAAGTCCGGGCCCTTGGTGCGGGTGCGCTTGATCTCGTAGAAGCCGGGCACCGAGGCGACCGCGAGGGTGCCGTCCCAGAGCTTCGCGGCGTCCTCGCCCTTGGGGGCCGGGGTGACGACCGGGCCGAAGAAGGCGAGCTGCTCGCCGTCGGCGCCGGGGACGGCGATGACCGGGGTGCCGACCTCCTGGCCGACCTTGTCGATGCCCTCCTTGTGGGAGGCGCGCAGCTGGGGCTCGTAGGGGGTGGAGTCCCAGTGGTCCATGAGGGACTCGGGCAGGCCGACGTCCTTCAGGGCGGCGGCGACCGGCTCCTTCTCCGGGCCCTCGCCCTGGTTGTGGAAGCGGGTGCCGAGCGCCGTGTAGAGGTCGCCGAGCACCTCGGCGCCGTGCTCCTCCTGGGCGGCGATGACGACCCGGACCGGCCCCCAGGCCTTGGTCCGGAGCATCTCCCGGTACTCCTCGGGCAGCTCGTCGATCTTGTCCTCGTTCAGGACGGCGAGGCTCATCACATGCCAGCGGACCTCGATGTCCCGGACCTTCTCCACCTCCAGGACCCAGCGTGAGGTCATCCAGGCCCAGGGGCACAGCGGGTCGAACCAGAAGTCGACGGGCGTCTTCTCCGACATGTCTCTCCTCATGAGGCGCAACCGAGCGTTCCTCCAGGCAACCCGCCGGCCGCTCCGGCCATTCCCGGACCGCCCGGCCGTTCCCGGCTGCCGCGCGTCAGGGCCACATGGCAGGATCGGTGCTGTCCGCATACTGAACACCACCCGAGGGAGTGCCGCCCGTGCCCGGTGAGAATCTGTCCCGCGACGAGGCCCGGGAGCGGGCCGCCCTGCTCTCCGTCGACGGGTACGAGGTGTCCCTCGACGTGCGCTCGGCCGCCGGTGCGGCGGAGGGCGACGGCCCGCGCGCCTTCCGGTCCGTCACCACGATCCGCTTCCGCTGCAACGAACCCGGCGCGAGCAGCTTCGCCGACCTGATCGCACCGAGCGTCACCGCGGTCTCCCTCAACGGCCGCGACCTCGACCCGAGCGAGGTCTTCGACGGCTCCCGGATCGCCCTGGAGGACCTGGCCGCCGACAACGAACTGGTCGTCGACGCCCAGTGCGCCTACTCCCGCACCGGCGAGGGCCTGCACCGCTTCGTCGACCCCGAGGACGGCGAGGTGTACCTGTACACGCAGTACGAGCCGGCCGACTCCCGGCGGGTCTTCGCGAACTTCGAGCAGCCGGACCTCAAGGCGCCCTTCCGCTTCGAGGTGCGGGCGCCCGAGGAGTGGACGGTGTGGAGCAACGGCGCCGGTGAACGCGCCGACGGCGTCTGGTGGTTCGCGGAGACGAAGCCGATCTCGACGTACATCACGTGCGTCGTGGCCGGTCCCTACCACTACGTGACGGACTCCTACGAGCGCGTCCTCGAGGACGGCACGCGGCTGGAGATCCCGCTCGGCGCCCTGTGCCGCAAGGGCCTGGCGCCGCACTTCGACGCCGACGACGTCTTCCTGGTCACCAAGCAGGGCCTGGACTTCTTCCACGACCACTTCGACTACCCGTATCCCTTCGGGAAGTACGACCAGGCGTTCGTGCCGGAGTACAACCTCGGCGCGATGGAGAACCCGGGACTGGTCACCTTCCGGGAGGAGTTCATCTTCCGGGGCAAGGTGACGCGGGCGTCCTACGAGGGCCGGGCCAACGTCATCCTGCACGAGATGGCGCACATGTGGTTCGGCGACCTGGTCACCATGGAGTGGTGGGACGACCTGTGGCTGAAGGAGTCGTTCGCCGACTTCATGGGCACCTTCGGGAACGTCGGCGCGACCCGCTTCAAGGACGCCTGGATCACCTTCGCCAACCGCCGCAAGGCCTGGGCCTACCGCGCGGACCAGCTGCCGTCCACCCACCCGATCACGGCCGACATCCGCGACCTGGAGGACGCCAAGCTCAACTTCGACGGCATCACCTACGCCAAGGGCGCCTCCGTGCTCAAGCAGCTCGTGGCGTACGTCGGCGAGGACGCGTTCCTGGAGGGCGCCCGGCGCTACTTCAAGCGGCACGCGTACGGCAACACGCGCCTCGGTGACCTGCTCTCGGTGCTGGAGGAGACCAGCGGACGGGACATGGGCGCCTGGGCGCGGTCCTGGCTCCAGACGGCGGGCGTCAACTCGCTGACCCCGCAGGTGCTGCTGAGCGCCGAGGGCCGCGTCGACGAACTGGCGGTGGTGCAGGAGGCTGCGGAGTCGCACCCGGAGCTGCGCCCGCACCGCGTCGCGGTGGGCCTGTACCGGCGTACGGGCGACGGCGCCCTGGAGCGGTACGCGCGCGCCGAGGTGGACGTCGACGGGCCGCGCACGGTGGTGGCGGAGCTGGCCGGCGCGGAGGCGCCCGAGCTGGTGCTCGTCAACGACGACGACCTGACGTACTGCAAGACGCGCTTCGACGAGACCTCGCTGGCGACGCTGCGCGACCACCTGGGCTCCCTGACCGACCCGCTGGCCCGTGCCCTGTGCTGGTCGGCGCTGTGGAACATGACCCGGGACGCGCTGCTCCCGGCGCGGGACTTCATCGGCCTGGTGCTGCGCTTCGCGGGCCGCGAGTCCGACATCGGCGTCCTCCAGATGCTGCACGCCTGGGCGAACTCGGCGCTGACGCACTACGCGGCCCCCGACTGGCGTCTGGCCGGCGGCCGGCTGCTCGGCGAGGGCGCGCTGCGTCAGCTGCGGGACGCGGCGCCGGGCAGCGAGCAGCAGCTGGCGTGGGCGCGGTTCTTCGCGGCGGTGGCGTCCGACGAGGCGGAACTGGGGCTGTTGCGCGGACTGCTGGAGGGCACGGAGAAGATCGACGGCCTGGACGTGGACCAGGAGCTGCGCTGGGCGTTCCTGGAGCCGCTCGCCGCGCACGGCGAGGCCGACGAGGGCGTGCTGGCGGCCGAGCTGGCCCGCGACGACACGGCCTCCGGCAAGCGCCACCAGATCCGCTGCCTGGCGGCCCGTCCGTCGGCGGCGGTGAAGGCGCAGGCCTGGGCGCAGGTCGTGGAGTCGGACGCGCTGTCGAACGCCCTGGTGGAGGCGACCATCGCGGGCTTCGCGCAGGCCTCGCAGCGGGAGCTGATCGCGCCGTACGCCGAGAAGTACTTCGCGGCGATCGAGCGGGTGTGGGCCGAGCGGTCCATCCAGATCGGGATGGACGTGGTCCGGGGCCTGTTCCCGTCCCTGCGGGACTCCCAGGACACCCTGGACGCGACGGACGCGTGGCTGTCCGCGCACGAGGGGGCCGCGCCCGCGCTGCGCCGGCTGGTGCTGGAGGCGCGGGACGACCTGGCGCGGGCGTTGCGGGGTCAGGCGTGCGACGCGGCGGCGGGCCGCTGATCACACCGACCTCTGGCCAATGATTGGGCGTTCCGTCATCGTTACGGAATTCAGTCAATAGCAGCCGTAACCCCTGGCCCCCACCTCGGCGGACCAGGGGTTTTCGGCATCCGAACACCCGTCCTTTAGGGCGGTCCTGTCCGGATTCGGCGATGAGCGTGTAACAGCGGTTAAGGGGCGGTTCGAGCGCGGGAAACCCCCGGTCATGACGCACAACACCCCGCTCTCCCCCCGCCCGCTCCACCACCTGGCCAACGGCCGGCGCCGGCTGCTGACGGCCGCCCAGCTGCGGGCGCACGGTGTCTCCGCCGCCGAGACCGGCGAGCAGTGCCGGCCCGGCGGGCCCTGGCAGCAGCTGCTCCCCAACGTCGTCCTGCTCCACCCGGGCCCGCCGACCAGCGAGGAGCGCCTGCACGCGGTGCTGCTGTACGCGGCGCGGGAGCGGACCGCCGGCGGACACGGCGGTGCGTCCGCCGGTGTCCCCGCCTCCGTGCCGGTCCAGCCGGGCGGGGCGGAGACGCCCGTCCCCGCCTACGCGGAGGCGATGATCACGGGCCTGGCCGCGCTGACGCTGTACGGCTTCTCCGCCGCTCCCCCTCTGCCGTCGCTGGACGCCATCGACGTCCTGGTGCCGAGACTGCGCCGGCTGCGCACGACGGGCTGCGCGCGGATCGTCCGCACGACCGCGCTGCCCACCCCCGTGGAGGTCACGGGGGTTCCGGTGGCGCCGGTGGCGCGGGCCCTGGCCGACGCGGTGGCGGAGCTGACGGACGCGGGCGTCGTCCGCCGGCTGCTGACGGAGGCGGTGCGCGGCGGGCACTGCGAACCGGCGGCGGTGGTACGGGAACTGAACCGGGCCCGGCTGCTCAGCCGCCCGCACGTGGTGGACGCGGTGGACTCGCTGGTCGCCGAGGGGCGGGCGCTGGCCGAGCAGCGCCTGTACCGGACGGTGCGCGAACACGGTCTGCCGGAACCGGTCTGGAACGTCGACCTGCGCCTGCCCGGCGGCCCCCACCTCGGCGGCGTCGACGCCTTCTGGCCCGAGCACTCGGTGGCGCTGGAGCTGGACACGCGCGCCCACCGGCAGCAGGAGGACGACGCGGTCTGGGCGGAATACGCCCGCAAGCGCGAGCACTTGGAACGGCTGGGCATCACGGTCGTGCACCTCACGCCGCGCAAGCTGCGGGACTGCCCGGAACACCAGGCGGCCGTCGTGCGTACGGCGTTGATGGCGGCCGGGGACAGGGAACCCGCCGCGTATGTCGTGGTGCTGCCCCGATAGTGACGGACCGGGGCGGCACCAGGAGGGGAGAGGAGGGGCCACCGGGGCCACCGCTGTGCCGGTGGCCCCTCTTCGTGCGTGGCCCCTCCTCGTGCGTGGCGCCGCTACTCGGCGCAGAACTCCGCCTCGATCACCGCGTCGCTGTCGCCCGCCCAGTCGCCGTTGAAGTTGAAGGCGAGCGCGTGCCGGCCGTCCTTGGTCGTCACCGCCTCCGACGAGGAGCCGTGGATGCCGCCGCCGTGGCCCCAGACGGTCACTCCGCAGCCGAGTTCCCTCTTCATCAGACCGAGGCCATAACCTGCGCCCTTTGCCACCGGGACCGTGGTCGTCATCTCGGTCAGCTGCTCGGCGGGCAGCAGCCGGCCGCGGAGCAGGGCGGTGTAGAAGCGGTTCAGGTCGGCGGAGCTGGAGATCATCTCGCCCGCCGAACCGGCGATGGACGGGTTGAGCCGCGTGACGTCGTACGTCGGGCCCGTGGCCGTCCCGTCCAGCTTGGAGTACGCGCGGCTGCTCGGCTGCGGCAGGCCGGCCCGGGTGCCCGGAACGGACGTGGCGCGCAGCTTCAGCGGCTCGATGACGCGGCGGCGCACCTCGTCACCGTACGGGCGCCCGGTGACCTCCTCGATCACCATGCCGGCCAGGACGTAGTTGGTGTTGGAGTAGTTCCAGGAGGCGCCCGGCTCGAAGTCCGGTTTGTGGGCCATGGCGACCCCGACCAGTTCCCGCGGTGTCACCGTGTCGTAGCGGTGCTCGAAGAAGCCGTCCTTGGCGAAGTGGGTGCGGGCGAACTCCTCGTCGGCCGTGTAGTTGTAGACGCCGCTGGTGTGGTTGAGGAGTTGGCGCAATGTGATGCGGCCGCCGTCGTGGCCGTTGCCCTCGACCACGCCCGGCAGCCACTCGTCCACCGTGTCGTCCAGCGAGAGCCGGCCCTCGGCCTCCAACTGGAGCAGGACGGTGGCGACGAAGGTCTTGGTGATGCTGCCGACCCGGTAGCGGTCCCGCTCCGAACGCGGCTCACCGGTCCGCAAATCGCCCACCCCGGCGGTCTCGGACCACGTGCGGTGTCCGTCCCGGGCGGTCGCGGTCACGCCGGGCACGCCGTCCGCGACCGCGGCCTCCATGGCGCGGCGGGTCGCGTCGTGGCCTCCGGCGGCCGGCGCCGCCACCGCGGGGCCCACCACCGCCACCGACAGTGCCACGGCGGTGGCCGCCACCAGGGTGGTTCGTACGCGTACGGTCATGTCTTCCCCCATCGATCCGCGTCCTGTGTGTTCTCTGTGTTCTCTGCGTTCTCTGCCCTGCTCGGTCGGGGGGAGGGACCGGACGGGCGGCGTGAAGGTTGCCGCGCACTGGAGTGGTTGAGCGCGATTCAGCCCTCCTCGGCACGCGGGCGTTCCGCCCGTCCCGACGGCGGCCTCTCGCGCCACAGCCGCAGGCCGATGTCGACCATCGGCACCCGGGTCAGCCCCGGGACGGCGGTCAGGTCCTGCCAGGCCGCCAGGTCCGTCGAGCCGCCGACCTCGAACCGCAGGTCACCGCCGGTGACCCGGACCTCGTAGACGAGCTGTACGGCGTGCTGGTCGACGGTTCGCCGCAGGAGCCCTCCGAGTCCGGCGCGGCCGGGGCGGGTGACGCGGTGGGAGCCGACGCCGAGCAGGGCGGTGGGCTCGACGCGGTAGCCGGTCTCCTCCTCGACCTCGCGCACGACGGTGTCGTGGGGGTCCTCGCCGTGCTCCATGCCGCCGCCCGGCAGCACCCACTCGGGGACCCCGCCGGGGCCCGGTGACCGGGCGAGCAGGACCTGTCCGTCGCGGACGCATATGGCGTAGGCCGCCACCCTCAGTTTGCGCAGCACTCCGGGACGCTACCCCGCCCGGCCACGACCCGGGCGCGGCTCACAGGATTGTCACAGCCCGCCCCTTGTGTCCCCGATGGCGTATGGCGGAAGTACGCCATGGCTCCATCCCGTCCCGGACAACTCTCCCCAAACAGTGAACCCTTACGTAAGGCTGAGCGGTCGTCCGGGATCGGATTCCGGACTGCCGCGGCCAGGACCGATCGGCCCCGGTCGTTCACGCACGTTCCTTTACCTACAAGGGATGCCGATGACCCACACCCCCCAGCGCGAACCGATACCGGGCGCGAGACGCGCGGCCCGCATCGCCGTCGCCACGGGCCTCGTCGCCGCGCTCTGCGCCGTCGGTCCGATACCCATGGCCCTGGCCGCCGACAGCCCCGGGACCACTCCCCCCGTCGACGCGCCCGCCGACGCCTCCGTCAAGTCCGCGCCCGACAAGCTCGGTTCGGACGACGCGGACCTGCTCGCCGAGGCGAAGGCCGACGGCACGAAGAACGTCACGATGATGGTCGCCACCGCACCGGGTCAGACCGAGCAGGTGGCGAAGAAGCTGGACGCGGTCGGCGGCGGGTCCGTCGGCCGGACGTACGACAAGCTCGGCTACGTCCGCGCCACCGTGCCCACCGCCGAGGCGGACTCGGCCATCGCCGCCGCCGCGAAGCTCTCCTCCGTGCACGGCATCGACCTGCGCGACGAGATCCCGCTGGACGACCCGACGCCGAGCGCCGACCGGGCGAAGGGCGCCGAGCACCACAAGGGCCGCTCCTACCCGGCGCCGGACCGCCGCACCCCCGCCGAGAACCCGTACAACCCGTCCTTCGAGACGGGCGCCGTCGACTTCGTGAAGAAGTACCCGAAGGCGGACGGCCGCGGCGTCACCATCGGCATCCTCGACTCGGGCGTCGACCTCGCCCACCCGGCGCTGCAGAAGACCACCACCGGCGAGCGAAAGATCGTCGACTGGGTCACCGCGACCGACCCGGTCGTCGACGGCGACCGGACCTGGCGCCCCATGCTCACCTCCGTCTCCGGGCCGACCTTCACCTTCGGCGGCGAGACCTGGACGGCGCCCGCGGGCTCGTACCAGGTGAGCACCTTCCTGGAGTCGTACACCACCGGCGGTGACGCCGGGGGCGACGCCAACCGGGACGGCGACACCACCGACTCCTGGGGCGTCCTCTACGACGCGCAGGCCGGCACGGTCCGCGTCGACCTGAACGACAACCACGACTTCGCCGACGACACCCCGATGAAGCCGTACAAGGACGGCTTCCAGATCGGGTACTTCGGCACCGACGACCCGAAGACGGACGTGGCGGAGCGCCAGCCGTTCGTCGTCGAGATCCGCGAGGACGTCGTCTACAACGCGGCCGGCGCGAAGGCCGACTTCGTCAACATCGGCGTCATCGAGGGCTCGCACGGCTCGCACGTGGCCGGACTCGCCGCCGCCAACGGCCTGTTCGGCGGCCGGATGGACGGTGCCGCGCCCGGCGCGAAGATCGTCTCGTCCCGCGCCTGCACCTGGAGCGGCGGCTGCACCAACGTCGCGCTCACCGAGGGCATGATCGACCTCGTCGTCAACCGCGGCGTCGACATCGTCAACATGTCGATCGGCGGCCTCCCGGCGCTCAACGACGGCAACAACGCCCGCGCCGCGCTGTACACGCGCCTCATCGACACCTACGGCGTCCAGCTGGTGATCTCCGCGGGCAACTCCGGCCCCGGCGCCAACACCATCGGCGACCCGTCGCTCGCCGACAAGGTGATCTCGGTCGGCGCGTCCATTTCCCGCGAGACCTGGGCCGCCAACTACGGCTCCGCGGTGAGGACCAAGTACGCGATGATGCCGTTCTCCTCGCGCGGCCCGCGTGAGGACGGCGGCTTCACGCCGACGCTGACCGCGCCCGGCGCCGCCGTCAACACCATCCAGACCTGGGCGCCCGGCGCCCCGGTCCCGGAGGCGGGCTACGACCTCCCGGCCGGCTACGGCATGCTCCAGGGCACGTCGATGGCGTCCCCGCAGGCCGCCGGCGCCTCGGCGCTGCTGCTGTCGGCCGCGAAGCAGGCGGATGTCGACCTCACTCCCGCCAAGCTGCGCACGGCGCTGACCTCCACCGCCGACCACATCAGGGGCGTGCAGGCGTACGAGGAGGGCGCGGGCCTGATCAACATCCCCGACGCCTGGCGTGCGATCCGCAAGGGCGCCACCGCCCACGAGTACACGGTGAAGGCGCCGGTCGACACCGCGATCGACCAGTTCCTGAAGACCCCGGGCCACGGCACCGGCCTCTACGACCGCGAGGGCGGCCTGAAGGCCGGGGAGAAGAAGACGTACGAGATCACGCTCACCCGCACGTCCGGCGAGGACCGCGCGATCCGGCACGAGCTGCACTTCGGGAACAACGCCGGGCGCACCTTCCGGATCGTCGGCTCCGACGAGGTGAGGCTGCCGCTGAACGAGCCGGTGACCGTCAAGGTGCAGGCGAAGCCGCGCTCCGAGGGTCTCAAGAGCGCGATCCTGGAGGTCGACGACCCGCGCACCGAGGGCACCGACAAGCTGGTCCTGACCACGGTCGTGGCATCGGCCCCGCTGGAGTACGACTTCTCCGCCAAGGACTCCGTGCAGCGCAACGACACCGAGTCGTACTTCGTGACCGTCCCCGAGGGCGCGAAGGCGCTGGAGGTGGCGATGAGCGGGCTGAAGGGTGAGAGCCAGACCCGGTTCATCGCCATCCACCCGTACGGCGTCCCGGTCGACAACACCTCTACGCCGTACTGCTACAACAACTACCTCGACGGCAACGGCTGCCGGCCCGACGTGCGCGCGTACGCCGACCCGCAGCCCGGCGTCTGGGAGATCGAGGTCGAGTCGCGGCGCACCTCGCCGCTGCTGGACAACCCGTACAAGCTGGACGTCACCGTCCTCGGCGCCACCTTCGACCCGGAGGTCGTGACCGTGCCCGAGGCCGAGGTGGGCACCCCGGCCGACGCGTCCTGGAAGGTGACGAACCAGTACGGCCCGATCGACGGCAAGCTGGTCGGCGGCCCGCTCGGCTCGGCCGAGACGTCCCGCCCGTCGATCGAGCAGGGCGAGACGACCACGTCCACGGTCGAGGTGCCCGAGGGCGCCGAGTCGCTGGACGTGGCCATCGGGGGTGTCTCCGACGCCGCCGCCGACCTGGACCTGACGGTCTACGACAAGGACGGCAACGTCGTCGGCCAGTCCGCCGACGGCGACTCGGAGGAGTCGGTCTCCGTGCCGAAGCCGGCCGCCGGTGCCTACACCGTCGAGGTCGTGGGCTACGCGGTGCCGTCGGGCAGCACGGAGTACGACTACCGGGACGTGTACTTCGCCGCGTCCCTCGGCTCGGTCACCGTGGACGGCTCGGCGCCGGTGAAGCTCGGCACGGGCGACTCCGCGACGGTCTCCGGCAGCGTCACGGCGCTGGCCGCCGCTCCGGCGGGCCGTGAGTTCTTCGGGCAGGTCCAGCTGGTGAACGCCCACGGCACGGCCGCGGGCCTCGGCAGCGTACGGATCGGGAAGGTCGTGCCGTAGTCCGGTGCGGTATGCGGGAGGGGCGGGCGCTCTGCGGGGTGCCCGCCCCTTTCCGCATGCCAGGGGTCAGTCGCAGGTGAGGGTGCGGGATTCCGGCAGGGACGCGGTGATCCAGGCGCGTTCGGCGGCGATGGCCTCCGCGCCGGTGATCACGGCGTCCGGGCTGTCGCCGTGCAGGGGGATGCCGATCAGCGCGCGGTCGCCCACGGCGAGCCGGGCGGTGGTGTCGTCCAGGACGAACGTGATCCGCTCGCCCGCCTTCCCGGGCCCCTCCCGCGGCTTGTAGGAGCGGGCCACGTCCAGGGTGATCCGGTGCTGCCCGGTCCCCGGCACCGGTTCGGCGCCGGTCACCGTGCCCTCGGCGACCAGACGGGCGCAGGCGAGGTAGCGGGGGCTGCCGAAGGCGACGCCACCGGACTGGGCGGAGTCCGCCTGCTCGTCGCTCGCCGCGGCCTTGCCGCTCGCCGCGTCCTCGGCTCCGTTCCCGCCCTGCACCACCAGCCACCCGAGCCCCGTAACCACCACACCGGCGCAGGCCACCGCGAGGGCGCCGAAGGCGACGGCGAGCGGACGGCGCCGGGGGCGGCGGGAGGGCTCCCGCACCGGGGAGGCCTCGGGGCGGGGAGGCGGCTCGCTCAGCGATCGCCCGATGATCCCCAGCTGCTCCCGCAGCAGCGCCACGTCGGCCGCCGCCGACCGGTACTCGGCATCGGCGTCCGCGCCCGCCCCGGGCGGCGGCGGTTCGCCCGTGATCGCGGCCATCAGCGCGTCGTGCCCACCGGGATGCCGTTCGGCGGGATGCTGTTCGGCGGCCATCTCACACCACCTCGTCCTCGTGCAGGCGGGCCCGCAGCGCCCGTACCGCCGTGTGCAGCCTGCTCTTGACCGTGCCCTCGGGGATGCCCAGCTCCTCGGCGATGCCGCGCACCGGCAGGTCGGCGTAGAAACGCAGGACGAGGACCTGGCGCTGGGCGTCGGGCAGCTCGTCCAGTCCCTGGGCGACGGCGAGGGAGAGCAGGCTGGTGTCCTCGCCGGACGGGTGCTCCGCCTGGCGCAGCGCCGCCAGGCGCTCGCCGAGCCGGTCCTGGCGGCGCCTGGCCCGGTGCCAGTCCATGGCCAGGTTGGAGGCGACGACCGCCGCCCACGCGGACACGTCGCGCGGCGCCTCGCGTCCGCTCGCCGTCCGCTCCAGCAACCGCAGGCGGACCTGCTGCACCCCGTCCGGCAGGTCCGCCTGCGGCACCCCGCCGAGCGCGAGCACCGCCCGCACCCGGCGTTCCTGGGCCGCGTCCAGGGGATCGTCGAGTACGCCGTCCCCCTGGCCGCGGCGGGCCTTTCTGCGCAGCACAGCCACCCCTCCCCCAGCCACGTTTCCCCTATGACGCCGGCGGGGCCCGAAACGTTCGCCCGGCCGGCGGAGACCTGGTGCGAGGCATACGTCACATCGTCGTGTGGGGTGGGAAGGGATGGGCAGGGGCGGAACAGCACAGCTTGCGGCGCGGGGCCCGGTCGAGGGGAATTCATGCAGCTCAGCCGGGGTTGCCGCCGAAGGACCGCGCCCGTTGTCCTGACCGCCGCGTCCCAGGGTGCGGGCACACCGCGCAAAGAATTGGACAGGTGGGCCGGGCTTCGCCCCATGATGGAAAAGTCTCGGCCGAGCAAAGCGCGCGTGAAGACACGCGCACAAACGGAGAAGGAGTCACCGTGAGGGTCGGAATCGTCGGAGCCACCGGTCAGGTCGGCACGGTCATGCGCAGGATCCTCACCGAACGGAACTTCCCGGTCACCGAGCTGCGCCTGTTCGCCTCGGCCCGCAGCGCCGGCAAGGAGCTGGACGGCGTGACGGTGGAGGACGCGGCCACCGCCGACTACTCCGAGCTGGACATCGTGCTGTTCTCGGCGGGCGGCGCCACCTCCAAGGCGCTGGCCGAGAAGGTCGCCTCCCAGGGCCCGGTCGTGATCGACAACTCCTCCGCCTGGCGCCGTGACCCCGAGGTCCCGCTGGTGGTGTCCGAGGTGAACCCGCACGCGATCACCGACCGCCCCAAGGGCATCATCGCCAACCCGAACTGCACGACGATGGCCGCGATGCCGGTCCTGCGTCCGCTGCACCATGAGGCCGGCCTCGAAGCGCTGGTCGTCGCCACCTACCAGGCCGTGTCCGGTTCCGGTCTGGCCGGCGTGGACGAGCTGTTCGACCAGGTCCAGAAGGTCGGCGCGGACGCCCCCAAGCTCACCCACGACGGTTCGGCGGTGGAGTTCCCGAAGCCGGACAAGTACGTGGCGCCGATCGCGTACAACGTGCTGCCGCTGGCCGGCTCCCTCGTGGACGACGGCCTGCACGAGACGGACGAGGAGCAGAAGCTCCGCAACGAGTCCCGCAAGATCCTGGAGATCCCGGAGCTGAAGGTCTCCGGCACCTGCGTGCGCGTGCCCGTCTTCAGCGGCCACTCCCTCCAGATCAACGCCCGCTTCGCCCGCCCGATCAGCGTGGAGCGCGCCAAGGAGCTGCTGGCCGGTGCCCCCGGCGTCGCGCTCACCGAGGTGCCGACCCCGCTGGAGGCGGCCGGTCAGGACCCGTCGTACGTCGGCCGCATCCGCCAGGACGAGACCGTGGACAACGGCCTCGCCCTGTTCGTCTCCAACGACAACCTGCGCAAGGGCGCGGCCCTGAACGCGGTGCAGATCGCGGAGCTGGTGGCGGCGGAGCTGAAGGGCTAGGCCCCTGGGGCTAGCCCCGCCTCACCTCGTAGAGGAAGCAGCCGTACTCGACGGCCCGGACGTGGACGAGCGCCACGGACGGGTCGTCGAACGCTTCCCGGAGGGCGGGTCCGAAGCCGTCGGGTCCTTCGGAGGCCTCGACCAGCCGCCCGCCGACGATGCGCCCGTCGGCCGAGTACCGGCGGAGGGTGCGGTGCGAGTTCGTGAAGGGGAGGCTGTCCGTCTCCGGTCCCGGGCACTCCTCGGCGTGGACGAAGACCGGCCCCTGCTCGTCGTACGCGCCCGGGTCGACGCCCGTCCCGGCCGCCCAGCGGCGCAGCGGGGCGTAGGAGACCAGGGCGATCGGCTCGCCGGGGCGGCTGCGGCGCAGGCAGCAGCGCAGCGGCGCGCCGCCCTCGTCGTCGGTGACCGGGACGGGCACGCGGCCCGCGTCGTCGGTGGCGCGCAGTTCCTTGAGGACGGCCGGCGCGACGGGCCGTGCGGTGTAGCTCTCCATGCGTCCACACTCGCGCCCGCCCGGCCCGTCCACCGGCGGGAAATGGACATCGCGCTCCGTGCGGGCCACGTGGAAGGATGGCGCAACCCACACATAACGAGGAGATGACCGCGTGCCTGGCACAAACCTGACTCGCGAAGAGGCGCGGCAGCGGGCGAAGCTGCTGACCGTTGACTCGTACGAGATCGATCTCGACCTCACCGGCGCGCAGGAGGGCGGCACCTACCGGTCCGTGACCACGGTGCGCTTCGACGTCGCGGAGACCGGCGACGAGAGTGGCGGCGAGTCCTTCATCGACCTGGTCGCGCCGACGGTCCACGAGGTGACGCTGAACGGCGACTCCCTCGACGCCGCCGAGGTGTTCCAGGACTCCCGCATCGCCCTGCCGGGGCTGCTGCCGGGCCGCAACATCCTGCGCGTGGTCGCCGACTGCGCGTACACCAACACCGGTGAGGGCCTGCACCGGTTCGTCGACCCGGTCGACGACCAGGCCTACCTGTACACGCAGTTCGAGGTGCCGGACGCGCGCCGCGTCTTCGCGAGCTTCGAGCAGCCGGACCTCAAGGCGACCTTCCAGTTCACCGTGAAGGCGCCCGAGGGCTGGACGGTCATCTCCAACTCGCCCACGCCCGAGCCGCAGGACGACGTCTGGGTCTTCGAGCCAACCCCGCGCATCTCGTCGTACATCACGGCGCTGATCGTCGGCCCGTACCACGCCGTGCACAGCGTGTACGAGAAGGACGGGCAGTCCGTCCCGCTCGGCATCTACTGCCGGCCCTCGCTCGCCGAGCACCTCGACGCGGACGCCATCTTCGAGGTGACCCGGCAGGGCTTCGAGTGGTTCCAGGAGAAGTTCGACTACCAGTACCCGTTCAAGAAGTACGACCAGCTCTTCGTGCCCGAGTTCAACGCGGGCGCGATGGAGAACGCGGGCGCGGTGACCATCCGCGACCAGTACGTGTTCCGCTCGAAGGTGACGGACGCCGCGTACGAGGTGCGGGCCGCCACGATCCTGCACGAGCTGGCGCACATGTGGTTCGGCGACCTGGTCACCATGGAGTGGTGGAACGACCTGTGGCTGAACGAGTCGTTCGCCACCTACGCCGAGGCCGCCTGCCAGGCCGACGCGCCCGGCTCGAAGTGGCCGCACTCGTGGACGACGTTCGCCAACCAGATGAAGACCTGGGCGTACCGGCAGGACCAGCTGCCGTCCACGCACCCGATCATGGCGGACATCAGCGACCTGGACGACGTGCTCGTCAACTTCGACGGCATCACGTACGCCAAGGGCGCCTCGGTGCTCAAGCAGCTCGTCGCGTACGTCGGTGAGGACGCGTTCTTCCGGGGCGTGCAGGCGTACTTCAAGCGGCACGCGTTCGGCAACACGCGCCTGTCCGACCTGCTGGGCGCCCTGGAGGAGACCTCCGGCCGCGATCTGAAGACCTGGTCGAAGGCGTGGCTGGAGACGGCCGGCATCAACGTGCTGCGCCCGGAGATCGAGACGGACGCCGACGGTGTCATCACGGCCTTCGCGATCCGCCAGGAGGCCCCGGCGCTGCCCGCTGGCGCGAAGGGCGAGCCGACGCTGCGTCCGCACCGCATCGCCATCGGCGCCTACGACCTCGACGCCGGCGGCAAGCTGGTGCGCGGCGAGCGCGTCGAGCTGGACGTGGACGGCGAACTGACGGCCGTACCGCAGCTGGTCGGCAAGCCCCGTCCGGCGGTCGTACTCCTCAACGACGACGACCTGTCGTACGCGAAGGTCCGCCTCGACGAGCAGTCCCTCGCCGTCGTCACCGAGCACCTGGGCGACTTCACGGAGTCCCTCCCCCGCGCACTGTGCTGGGCGTCCGCCTGGGACATGACCCGGGACGCGGAGCTGGCGACCCGCGACTACCTGTCGCTGGTGCTGTCCGGCATCGGCAAGGAGTCCGACATCGGTGTCGTGCAGTCGCTGCACCGCCAGGTGAAGCTGGCCGTCGACCAGTACGCCGCACCGACCGCCCGCGAGTCGCTGCTCACCCGCTGGACGGAGGCCACGCTGGCGCACCTGCGGGCCGCCGAGGCGGGCAGCGACCACCAGCTGGCCTGGGCGCGCGCGTTCGCGGCGACGGCGCGGACGCCGGAGCAGCTGGACCTGCTGGACGCGCTGCTGGACGGCACGCAGACGATCGAGGGCCTCGCCGTCGACACCGAGCTGCGCTGGGCGTTCGTGCAGCGGCTCGCGGCCGTGGGCCGGTTCGGCGGCTCGGAGATCCAGTCCGAGTACGAGCGGGACAAGACGGCCGCCGGTGAGCGCCACGCCGCCACCGCGCGTGCCGCCCGGCCGACCGAGGCGGCCAAGGCGGAGGCCTGGGAGTCGGTCGTCGAGTCCGACAAGCTGCCGAACGCCGTGCAGGAGGCGGTCATCGCCGGCTTCGTCCAGACCGACCAGCGCGAGCTGCTGGCGCCGTACACGGAGCGGTACTTCGAGGCGCTCAAGGGTGCCTGGGAGTCCCGTTCGCACGAGATGGCCCAGCAGATCGCGGTCGGCCTGTACCCGGCGGTGCAGGTGTCCCGGGAGACCCTGGACCGCACGGACGCCTGGCTGTCCTCCGCCGAGCCCAACGCGGCCCTGCGCCGGCTGGTCTCGGAGTCCCGCTCGGGCGTCGAGCGCGCGCTGCGGGCGCAGGCGGCGGACGCGGAGGCCTCCGGCGAGTAGGCGCTACGTCTCCAGGGGGCGTCCGGTGCTCGTCGCACCGGGCGCCCCCTCCCCTTTCCCCAGCGGGGTCAGGCCGGGGCCTGCCCGGTTTCCCTAGCGAGGTCAGGCCGGGGCCTGCCCGGCGCGCGGGGCGGGCCCCGGGCCGTCGGGAGCGACCCCGACCTGCGGGCCGTCGGAGGCGACCTGGGGACCGTCGGAGGACGCCCGCGGGCCGTCGGAGGCGACCTGGGGACCGTCGGAGGACGCCCGCGGGCCGTCGGAGGCGACCTGGGGACCGTCGGAGGGGACCTGGGGACCGTCGGAGGGCGCCCGCGGGCTGTCGGAGGTGGGGGTCGCGGCCGTCCGCAGGGCGTCCAGTACCCGCCCCACCGCCGCGCTCTCCTCGGCCCCCTTGCGCACCGCGCCGACCACGTGCCGCACCGGGCGGTCCGCGCGCAGCTCGCGCATGACGACCCCGTCCCGCGGCACGGCCGCCATGCGCGGGACCAGGGCGACGCCCATGCCCGCCTCGACCATCGCGAGGATCGCCGTCCAGCCGGCCGCCGCGTGGGCCTGGTCGGGCCGGAACCCGGCCGCCTCGCAGGCCGCCCGCGTGATGTCGGACCAGGGCCCGCTGCCGCCGAAGATCCACGGCTCGGCGGCGAGGTCGGCCAGCCGCAGCCCGTCCGCGCGGGCCAGCGGGTGGTCGCCGGGCAGGGCGACGTCCAGCGGGTCGGCGAGGAGGGGGACGCGGGTGAAGCGCGGGTCGGCGGCGCTCGGCGCCTGCGCGGCCAGCGACAGGGCGAGGTCCACCTCGCCGGCGGCCAGCAGTTCGTACGCCTCCTGCGCCTCGGCCTCGCGCACGCGCACCGCGATCCCGGGGTGCGTCGCCCGCAGCGCGGTCACGGCCGGTACGACGAGGGCGGGTACGGCGGTGGAGAAGGCGCCGACCCGCACCTCGCCGGCCTCCCCGTGGACGTAGGCCGCCAACTCGGCGTCGGCGCGTTCCAGTTGCTCGAACACCGCCTCGGCGTGCCGCAGCACCAGCCGGGCCGCGTCCGTCAGCCGGACCCGTCTGCCCTGGGCCTGGAGCAGCTCCACCCCGAGCTGTCTGGAGAGGTTCGTCAGCTGCTGGGAGACGGCGGACGGCGTCATGCGCAGCGCCTCGGCCGTCGCGGTCACCGTGCCCCGTTCCCGCAGCGTCCGCAGGATCTGCAGCTTGCGGATGTCCCAGTCGGCCATGGCGGCAACCTATCCGCGGGCGGCCCCCGTCACCGACGCGGCCCGGCCCCCGTGGCCGCGCCGAGGACGACGCCGCCGAGGATCAGCGCCATGCAGCCCGCCTGCGCCCAGCCGGTCGGCTCGGCGAGCAGCGCCCAGGACAGCAGGGCGACGCACACCGGCTGGAGGTAGTAGACGACCCCGGCGCGGGACGGACCGATCAGGGAGATCGCCTTGTTCCACGCGAAGAAGGCGACCGCGGAGGAGGCGACACCGACGTAGAGGAGGGGCAGGACGGTGCCCGGTGTCGGGCTGAAGCCGCCCCGGACGGCGAGGCTGACGCCCTGGGCGGGCAGCAGCAGGACCGTACCGAACAGGAACGTGGTGAAGAGGAACCCCGCTCCGTCCAGACCGGCGGGCCTGCGCCGCAGCAGCGCGCTGTACGACCCGAAGCAGCAGGCGGCGGCGATCATCCACAGGTCGCCGGCCGAGAAGGACGCCCCGCCTCCGACCAGCAGCAGCACGCCCGCGCAGGCGACGAGCAGCCCGGCGACCCGGCGGGCGCCGAGCCGTACGCCGCCGGCCCGTTCGAAGACGGCCATCAGGACCGGGGACGCCGCCATGATCATGCCCATGTTGGCGGCGGGCGTGGTGACGCCGGCCTGGTTGACCAGCGTGTTGTAGACGGTCACGCCGAGGAGGGAGGCCAGGAGTACGAAGCCGAGGTGGCGCCGGATCAGGTCACGTTGCCGCCAGGCCCGCCGGGCGCCGAAGGGGGCGACGACCGCGAGGGCCACCACCCAGCGCCAGAACGCGTGCTGGACGGGCGGCACGCTGTCGCCGAGGGCGCGGGAGGTGACGAAGCTCCCGGACCAGACGAGGGTGGCGAGCACGGCGAGCCCGAGGGCGACGGGGGCGGCGGGGGCTGCGGGCGCCGCTGCGGGGGTGTGCGCGGGGGTGGTGCTGGTCCGGGGGTCGGCTACGGCCACGGAGGTCCTTTCAGGTGGGCGGTGGGCGACGATCGCGGTGGGACTACCGTCGCAGCGCCGGACCCGTCAGGTCCATCGAATCTTTTCGACCGTTCTTTGAAGAAGAACTGAAAGATATGGGGGCGGGCTCGGCCGCCTCCGCGCGCGACGCGAGCTGCCCCGCGGCCGTCGCCCCGAAGGCCAGCGCCATGCCCACCAACTGGACCGGCGTCAGCGCCTGGCCGAGCGCCGCCCAGCCGACGACGGCGGCGGTCAGCGGCGAGAGCGGGCCGAGGAAGGTGACCTGGGTGGCGGAGAGCCGGCCGATGCCGCGGAACCAGAGCCAGTACGCCACCGCCGTGTTGGCCAGCGCCAGGTAGAGGTAGCCGCCGACCGCCGGGCCGTCCAGCGCGGGCGGGGCACCCTCGGCCAGGAGGGCGAGCGGCGCGATGAGCAGGCCGCCCGCGGTCAGCTGCCAGCCGGTGAGCGCGAGCGGGCCGACGCCGTCCGGGCGGCCCCACCGCTTGGTGAGCACGGTGCCGGCCGACATGGAGGCGGTGGCCGCGAGGGCCGCCAGCACGCCGAGCGCATCCAGCGCCCCGGCCGCCTTCAGCACCACCAGGCTGACGCCGAACGCGGCGACGACGCCGGTGAGCACGGACCGGGCGGTGGGCCGTTGCCCGAGCAGCAGCGCCGAGAGCCCGACGACGATCAGCGGGCCGACCGAGCCGACCGCGGCGGCCAGGCCGCCCGGCAGCCGGTACGCGGAAAGGAACAGCAGCGGGAAGAAGGCCCCGATGTTCAGCGCGCCCAGCACCGCCGCCTTCCACCACCAGGCCCCGCGCGGCAGCACCCGGGCGAGGGCGAGCAGCAGCAGACCGGCGGGCAGGGCCCGCATCAGCCCGGTGAACAGGGGCCGGTCGGCCGGCAGGAACTCGGAAGTCACGGCGTAGGTGGTGCCCCAGGAGACGGGGGCGAGGGCGGTGAGCGCGATGAGGGCGGGGCGACCGGCAGCCATGAGGGCACCCTTCGGGAGACGGGTGAGCGAAAAGCTCGACCGAGAGTAGCTTAGCGCTAAGCAAGATTCCGTCAAGCTACTTTCTTGCGGCCGAACGGAGTTGTCCCGATACTCGTGGCATGACTGAACGCTCCGAGCCGCGCAAGGACCCCGTCGACGCGATCATCGACCAGTGGGCGACGGTGCGGCCCGACCTGGACACGGCCGCCATGGAGGTGTTCGGCCGCGTCTTCCGGCTCGCCCGCGCGATGGGCGACCGGATGGAGAAGGCGTACGCGCGCTTCGGGATCTCCCGCGGGGAGTTCGACGCCCTGGCCACCCTGCGCCGCTCCGGCGAGCCCTACACGCTCTCCCCCCGGCAGCTCTCGGCCACGCTGATGCTCACCACCGGCGGCATGACCGGCCGCCTCGACAAACTCGAACGGGCCGGACTGCTGCGCCGCTCCCCCGACCCGCACGACCGCCGGGGACTGCAGGTCACGCTCACCGACCGGGGGCTGGAGCTGATCGACGAGGCGGTCGGCGCGGGCCTCGCCGCACAGACGGAGGCCCTGTCCGCCCTCGACGACGAACGGGCCGCCCAACTGGCCGGCCTGCTGCGGGACCTGCTCGCCGGCACCGAGAAGTAGGGGGGTCCGCTCAGCCCACGTGCGCGGCGACGGCCGCCTCGGTCTCCGCCGGGTCCGCGCCGTCCGCCGCCCAGGCCACGTGTCCGTCGGGCCGTACCAGCACCGCCGTACGCCGTCCGCTCGCCCAGCGCTCCACGGCCAGCCGGTCCGTCGCTTCCGGGGTCGATTCCTGGGGCGGTTCCGGGGTGATCAGCACGAACCGGCCCCCGCGCAGCGCCTCGTACAGCCGGCCGCTGCCCGCGAGGGCCACGTCGGGGACGCGGGTGCCGGTCAGCCGGTGGGCCCCACGGGGAGCGGGGTAGCGGTAGCCGATGCCGGTGACCTGGCCGGCCGCCCGGCGGCGGGCCGGGCCCACGTGGTCGAGGACGGTGGTGATCCCCGCCCGGAGCGCCAGCGTCCAGGGGCGCTTGGCCATGGCGAGGCGCACGAGCCCGCCGCTGCTGCGCAGCACCGACCTGCCGACGGGGTGTCGCTCGGCCTGGTAGGTGTCCAGCAGTTCGGGACCGGCGTGCCCGTGCAGCACGGCCGCCAGCTTCCAGCTCAGGTTCGCCGCGTCCTGGAGCCCGGTGTTCATGCCCTGACCGCCGGCCGGGGTGTGCACGTGCGCCGCGTCACCGGCGAGGAAGACCCGGCCCACGCGATAGGCGGGCGCCTGGCGTTCGTCGCTGTGGAAGCGGGACATCCAGCGGGCGTCGCGCATCCCGAAGTCCCGGCCCAGGGCGAGCCGGGTGATCTCCTTGATCTCGTCGAGGTCGAGCGGCTCGCTGTCGGGGACGTTCCGGCCGCGGTGCCAGCCGATCACGCGGTGGTACCCGTCGCCGAACGGCGCGAGGAAGGCGAAGGCGTCCCCGACGGCGTTGACGGTGAGCAGGGTCTCCGGCGGCTCGGCGAGCGTTACGTCGGCGAGCACGACGGACCTGATGACGGAGCGGCCGGGGAAGGGCAGCCCGATCGCCTCGCGCACGGTGCTGCGCATCCCGTCGGCGCCGACGACGTACGCCGCCCGCAGGGTCGCCGTCTCCCCGTCCGGGCCCCGGACCTCGACACTCACGCCGTCGTCCGGGTCCGCACCACCGCCGGCACGCTGCGCCAGGCCGGTCACCTCGGTCTCGTACCGGAACTCCACCCCGGCCTTCACCGCGCGCCGCTCCAGCACCTTCTCCACCTCGTACTGCGGGACGACGAGGAGGTGGTTGAAACGGGAGGGGAGGGCGCCGAGGTCGACGGTGAGCCGGCCGAAGAGGCCGAGGCGTTCGAGGGGTTGGCCCACGGCCTCCAGCTCGTCGGCGAGCCCCCGGGCGTCGAGCTGTTCGAGGGTGCGGGCGTGCACGGCGAAGGCGCGGGAGAGGTTGCTGATCCGGTGCGGGCGCTTCTCGACGAGGGTGACGGAAACGCCGGCGGCGGCCAGGTCACCGGCCAGGAGGAGGCCGGTGGGACCGGAGCCGACGACGATCACGGGGCGGGTGCCGTTCATGTGGCCTCCTGTGAGATGCGCACGCACGCTGCACGCTGCTCACTCCTGCCCGGCCGCCGCGGCCGTCACACGCACGCCGAGGGCGCCGGTCCCCGCCCGCACACGACTGACGCGCGTACGTGCGGTGGGACCGGCGCCCTCGGTGGAGCTGAGGTGGGCCGTCAGACCTTGGCGTCGGCCTTGGGCCGGGTCTTGATGTTGCGGGAGGTCACGCGGTGCTCTTCCTTGGACCTGTCCAGGACCATGACCAGGCCCGCGATGATCACGAACAGCGCGATCGGGGCCACGACGTAGAGACCTAGCGTCTCGACGACGCTCAGGCCCGTGCCGGGGTCGTCGCCGTCGTCGCGGGTCAGCGCGAGCGCGGGGGACGACATGAGCAGCATCATCAGCGTCGTACCGGCTGCCAGGGCGCCGGCGCGCAGGGCGTTCTTCTTGTCCACGGTGCAAAGTTAGCGAACGGCCGGAAGGGTCGCGCGCCCGGGGTGCCGTACGGGGTCGTACGGGGACCGCGAGTGGTCTCCGGGCGGGCCCGCTCAGTCGCCGTCGCGGTCCCGTACGACGTCGATCAGGGCGTGCAGCCGGGCCGAGGCGGCCAGGTCCTCCAGGGTCACGGGGCGGCCCTCGGCGTCGGCGACGGGCAGGCGCCAGTTCGGGTACTGGTCCCAGGTGCCGGGAAGATTCTGCGGGCGTCGGTCGCCGACGGCGTCCGGGAGCCAGATGCCGGCCATGCGGGCGGGGGTGCGCAGCAGGAAGCGGTGGACGGCCTGGATGCCGGCCTCCTCTGAGGGTGTGCCGGTGTCGCCGCCGGTGCCGTGCAGCAGGCCGAGCCGGGCCAGTACGTCCAGCCACTCGGCCGTGTCAGCCGACGCCTCGGCCCGCTCCTCCTCCAGCGGACGGGTGAGCAGGCCGAGCCGGTCGCGGAGTTCGACGTGTTCGCCGGTGAGGCGGGCGGCGGTGGACGGCAGATCGTGGGTGGTGGCGGTGGCCAGGCAGTCGGCGCGCCAACGGTCGGGGGGCAGGGGTCGGCCGTCGCCCGCCCAGTCGCGTTCGAACCACAGCACGGAGGTGCCGAGCACCCCGCGTTCGCGCAGCGCCTCGCGCACGCCGGGTTCCACGGTGCCCAGGTCCTCCCCGATGACCACGGCGCCGGCCCGGGCGGCCTCCAGGACGAGGACGGCGAGCATCGCCTCGGCGCCGTAGCGGACGTAGGTGCCCTCGGTGGGCGGGTGGCCCTCGGGGACCCACCAGAGCCGGAACAGGCCCATGACGTGGTCGATGCGCAGGGCTCCGGCGTGGCGGAACAGGCCCCGCAGCAGGCGTCGGAAGGGCGCGTAGCCGGACTCGGCGAGGCGGTCGGGGCGCCAGGGCGGCAGGCCCCAGTCCTGGCCGCGGGCGTTGAAGGCGTCGGGCGGCGCGCCCACCGACATGCCGGCGGCGAAGTACTCCTGCTGCGCCCAGGAGTCGGCGCCCTGCGGATGCACCCCCACGGCGAGGTCGTGGACGATCCCGACCGGCATCCCGGCCTCGCGGGCGGTGCGCTGGGCGGCGGTGAGCTGGGTGTCGGTGAGCCAGGTGAGGCGGGAGTGGAAGTCGACGCGGTCCATCAGCTCGGTGCGGGCGCGGTCGGTCTCGGCCGAGCGGGGATCGCGCAGGCCCTCGGGCCACCGGTGCCAGTCGGAGCCGTGGACCTCGGCGAGCGCGCACCAGGTCGCGTGGTCCTCCAGGGCCGTGCCCTGTTCGGCGAGGTAGTCGCAGTAGGCGGCGCGGCGGCCGGGCCCGAGGGGGACCTCGCGGAGCAGTTCGAGGGCCTCGCGCTTCAGCTCCCACACGGCGTCCCGGTCGATCAGGGCGTCCTTGTCCAGCACGGCCTCGCGCAGCCGTCCGGCCCGCTCCTGGAGGGTCCGGGCGCGCTCGTGGTCGGTGACGTACGCGAACTCGGGCACGTCCTCGATCCGCAGGTGGACCGGGTCGGGGAAGCGGCGCGAGGAGGGCCGGTACGGGGAGGGGTCGGTGGGGGCGCCGGGCACGGCCGCGTGCAGCGGGTTGACCTGGACGAACCCGGCGCCGAGGGCGCGTCCGGCCCAGGCGGCCAGTTCGCCGAGGTCGCCGAGGTCGCCCATGCCCCAGGAGCGGCGGGAGAGGAGGGAGTAGAGCTGGACGAGGAGGCCGTAGGAACGTGTGGCGGGGACGGGCAGCCGGGCGGGCGCGACGATCAGGTGGGCCAGGGCGGTCCGGCCGTCGGGCGCGGTGGCGGCCAGGCGGTGGACGCCGGCCGGAAGCCCCCCGGCGTCGGCGCGGGTCTCGCCCTGCTCGGTGTCGACGCGCAGCCGGGTGCCCTCGGGCAGGGCGGCCAGGGCGGCGGGGGTGCCGCCGTCGCTCCAGGCGACCACGGTGGGCGGCAGCAGGCGTGCGCGCAGCACGGACTCGCGGGCGGCGAGCGCGGCGCGTACGGCCTCCGGCGTGCTCGTGTCCACGCCGAGGGCGGCCAGCGCGAGGGTGACGGCGGTGGCCGAGGCCGCGACGGTGCGGTCCGGGGAGGGGCTGTAGGAGGTGGCGACGCCGTGCAGGGCGGCGAGCCGGGTCAGATCCTCGGGAAGGTCCTCGGTGGGGGGCTCGGCCGGCCGGGCTGCTGGCATCTGTGACCTCTACGACCTCGTGGGTTCCGGGACGGCGAAGGACGGGCCGCCCTGCTCCGGCACGTCCGCCGTGAGTTCGGGCGAGGACTCGCTGGTCAGCGGCACGGCGTCGGCGAACGGCGACTCGCTGGTGAGGGGCTCGGCGTCGGGCAGCGGCGGTTCGCTGGTGAGCGGTGCCTCGGCGCAACTGCCGGTGGCGCCGAAGACGCAGTAGTGCGGGGTGTCGGAGGCGGCGGAGGGCTCCGCCCAGGGGGTGGACGGCTCCACCACGGGTTTGGACGGGGCCGGGAGCAGAAGCGGTGCCAGTGCAACCACGGGGGTCTCCTTCGTCGAGCGTTGTTTCGAGCACGCTTTTGGCGCGTTACGGCAGCCCTACCCAGTCAGCGCGAGGTCAGGCGCCCCAGCAGCGACAACGTGGTCCTGGTCACACTCCATCCCCGCAAACTCTCCCCAAATCCGGGCGAAACAGTCACCTGACCCGCCCGAAGCGCCCGGACACACTTCCACCCCAGCTATTCACTCAGTACATGTACTCAGTGAATAATGGTCCTCATGAGCACCCGTCACATCCTGCTGGGGCTGCTCGCCTCGGGGCCGAGCCATGGCTACGACCTGAAGCGACGCCACGACGAACGCTTCCCCGAGGCGCGTCCGCTGGCCTACGGGCAGGTCTACACGACCCTGCAACGCCTGGTCCGGGACGGTCTCGCGGAGGTCGACGGCACCGCGTCGGACGGCGGTCCGGAGCGGACCGCGTACCGCGCGACGGACGAGGGCGGCCGCGAACTGGCGCGGTGGGCGGGCGAGATCGCACCGCCCGCGCCGTTCGTGACGAACGAGATCTTCGCCAAGGTCGTCGTCTCGATCCTCACCGGCGGCGACGCGGGCGCCTATCTGCTGGCCCAGCGTGCCGCCCACATGGGCCGGATGCGGGAGCTCACGGCGGTCAAGACGGCCCCGGGCACGGACCTGACGACCGTGCTCTCGGCCGACTACGCCCTCAACCACCTGGACGCCGACCTCCGTTGGATGACCACCACGGCGGCCCGGCTCACCACTCTGACCGCGGAGGTCCGCACAGCATGACGAACGGGGACACGAACGGGACCACGGCGGGGCCGCTGCTCGCGGCCCGCGACCTGGTGAAGTCCCACGGCAGGACGGAGGCCCTGCGCGGCGCCTCGGTCGAGCTGCGGGCCGGCGAGATCCTCGCCGTCACCGGGGCCAGCGGCAGCGGGAAGTCGACGCTGCTGCACTGCCTGGCCGGGATCGTCCGTCCGGACGCGGGCTCGGTGACGTACGCCGGTCAGCGGCTGGAGGAGCTGCCGGAGAAACGGCTGAGCGAGCTGCGCCGCACCGACTTCGGGGTGGTCTTCCAGTTCGGGCAGCTGATCCCGGAGCTGACGGCGCTGGACAACGTGGCGCTGCCGCTGATGCTGGCCGGCACCGGCCGCACCGAGGCGCGGGCGCGGGCCGGTCAGTGGCTGGAGCGGTTCGGAGTGCGTGGGCAGGAGGAGCTGCGGCCGGGCGAGATGAGCGGCGGGCAGGCGCAGCGGGCGGCGCTGGCCCGCGCGCTGGTCACCGGGCCGAAGGCGGTCTTCGCGGACGAGCCGACCGGGGCGCTGGACTCGTTGGCGAGCGAGCAGGTGATGACGGCGCTCGCGCACACGGCCCGGGAGTCGGGCACGGCGGTGCTGCTGGTCACGCACGACGCCCAGGTGGCGGCGTACGCGGACCGCGAGGTCCAGCTGCGGGACGGTGCCGTGGCGCCGCTGGAGGTGACGGCGTGAGCACGGTGACCTCGGACGTCCGGCTGGCCCGGCAGCTCGTACGCGGGTCGGACCGGCGGGAGTGGTGGCGGATCATGCTGACGGCGGCGGGCGCGGCCCTCGCGACGGGCTTCGCGCTGGCGGCCGTCACGCTCGCGTCCCTTCGGGGTGGCCTGACCGTCTCCGTCGGCCACGGCCTGCTGAACGAGCCCGGCACCCGGGCCGGAGTGATCGTCAGTCTGCTGATGCTGCTGGTTCCGGTGCTGGGCTTCCTCGGTCAGTGCGCCCGGATCGGCGCCGTCCACCGCGACCGGCGGCTGGCCGGGCTGCGGCTGGCCGGGGCGACGCCCTGGCAGGTGCGGCGGATCGCGGCGCTGGAGACCGGGCTCGCGTGTCTGGCGGGCTCGGCGGTGGTGACCGTCTTCTCCGTCCTGCTCCTGCTGCGCCTGTGGAGCCGGCCGACCGCCCTGACCTGGGCGGGCATCGCGCTGGTCGCCGTCGGGGTGCCGGTGCTGGGCGCGGTGGCGGGGGTGCTGGCGCTGCGTCGGGTGGTGGCCTCGCCGCTGGGCTGGGTACGCCGGACGCGGCCGACGACGGGCCGCGGCCCTGGGCTCCTCTTCCTGGCCGCGCTGCTGCTGGTGGCGGTGCTGGCGCCGCTCGCCGTGGCCACGACCGGCTCCGGTTCGGGCGGACGGGACCACCGGCAGGGCCCGTTGACCGTGTTCGCCCTGGTCATCGCGGTCGGTGCCGGTGCGGTGTGGCTGTCCGGGGCCACGGCGCGGCTCACCGGGCGGCTGCTCGCCGGGCGGGCCCGGACCCCGGCCCCGCTCATCGCGGCGGAACGGCTGCGCGCCGACCCGTGGGCACCGGCCCGCACCCACGCCGCGGTCCTGCTGGTGACGGTCGCCGGTACGGCCTTCCTGTGCGTCCGGCACGCGATGCTCACCGAGTTGCGCTCCCGGGAGTGGCACCTCGGCGCCGACATGGCGTACTACACCACCGGCCTCGATCTGACCGGCGCCGCCGTCCTCGTCGCCCTCGCGATCACCCTGTCCGGCCTCGCCGTGGGCACCGCCGAGTCGCTGTCCACCCGTCGCCGGGCCCTGGCCGCCCAGGTCGCGGCGGGAGTGCCGCGTACGGTCCTGAACCGGGCCCTGCTGCTGGAAACCGCCGTCCCGCTCGCGCCCGCCCTGCTGCTGGCCGGTACCGGGGGCCTGGCGGTCGGCGTCTGGTACTCCACGGCGACCGGCGTCGGCTCGGTGCCGTGGACGGCCCTGCTGGTCGCGCCCGCGGTGTACGCGTCCTGCCTCCTGTCGGCGGCGACGGCGCTGCCGCTGCTGGGGCGCTCGGTACGGCCCGGGGAGCTGCGGTACGTGTGACGGCCCCCAGGGGGTGTGCGCGCAAGTCGCGCGGCCACGTCCGTTCTGGCAAGGGCGGGGCCTTACCGAAAGACGTGAGCATTCGGCGGGTAACTGTCATCTGGGCGCTCAAAGGAGCGGCTTCAGGACAGAAGGGGCACGAGTGCTCACGGTTGACCGTTTAGTGCCGCATCAGGCAGCGTTAGCCCTGTCAGTAGTGCGCCTCAACGTCGTATGAAACCGGGGGGCGCCCATGCCCGCCAGCGTCGCCCGATGCTTGTCGAAGACATCCTCGCCTCGCTCGGTTGCCCAGCTGACCGCCGCGTGTGCCTCATTCGGGGTACCGGAGTTGAGGTTCACCAATGCGCGGCCCTTCAAGGCGTCACCAGCGGAGTCGAGGACCGCGTACATGGTCTCGTAGTCCTTCAGGCACATGATCGTGACAGGGCTCGCGGACACCGCCTCGGCGACGGTCCCCGCGCGGTGGACGCCCTTGGTGACGAGGCTGTCGGCTTTCTCCGGGGTGCGGTTCCAGTCGGTCGTGGGGTGGCCGTGTTCCAGAAGCGTCTCGGCGAGGGCGAGGCCCATAGGGCCGAGGCCGATGACGGTAACGGGTGCGTGGTGCTGCGGGCTTGCTGATCGCTGGTTCGTCATGCGGCATAGACTGCTGTCTCTCATCGATGTGAGAGTCAACCGAACGTGGTGGTCGTCACATGCGCATGGGGAGTTCTCCCGGCGGACCGGGGTCAGCCAACGCCTGCTGCGCTATTACGAGGAGCAGGGGCTGCTCAAGCCATCGCGGCGGACAAGCGGATATCGCGAGTTCACGGAAGAGGACATAGCCACAGTGCGGGGCATCCGTATGCTGCTCGGCGTCGGTCTCAACACCGCCACGATCGCCGAACTGATGCCCTGCATGGTCGACGACGGGCAGACCCTGGCGCCAGCCTGTTCTGGCATGCTGCCCGACCTGAACCGGGAACGTGAACGCATCAACGAGGCCGTGGCCGGCCTGCTGGCCGCACGGGACACGCTGGACGCCGTCATCGCCGCCACGGCGCCGACCGGAGGCGACGACCCGGAAGCCTGCGGAACCGCTCGGCATCAGGTTGGACCAGGGGCGGACACCCGATCTGCCACTCGCACATCGGGCTACTGCTTGGGCGGCCGTGCCAGGTTGCTCCTCAATCCCCGAGGTCGGGTGTCAGTGGCTCGTGCAAGGGTGCCGCCCATGGAGTCTTCGGAAGTGGTTGAGGCATTGTGGGATCGGATCCAGGCGCGCGATTGGTCGGCTGTCGCCGGTTTGGTCGCAGAGGACGTCGTGGTGGAGTGGCCGATCAGCGCAGAACGCATCGTCGGCAACAAGAACTTCGTCGCGGTGAACAGCGAATACCCGGGGGGTTGGTCGATTCGGGTGCTGCGGATCGTGGCTGACGGCAACGAGGTGGTCTCCGAGGTCGAGGTGCCGCACGACGCGTTCGGCGTGTTCCGCGCGGCCTCGTTCTGGACCGTCGAGCAGGGACAGATCGTGCGCGGCCGGGAGTACTGGACAAGCGTCGGTGCTGATCCGCGCCCGCAGTGGCGAGCGGCTCTGGTCGAACTCATGTGAGGTGGCCCTGCCCCTCGCATCGACTGTCCGGCTGATTCGACCGTGACATGAGAAGGGCCGTGCGGGTGAGGCCGGCCGTGAAGCTGGCCTGGGCCCGCTTCGCGAATCCAGGGGCGGGGGCGGCGCCAGTCCTCGCCCCGGATTGACACCTACGCCGAGACGCATCTGGCGATCGCCGGCCTCGTCTCCGACCGGGCCGCACGGCGCCCCACCCACTCGAACCTTCAGGACCAACACGTCCCGAGGTCGTAAGGAATCCATGACGTCACCGCCTCATCGACTCCTCCAGGCGCTCGACCGCTTCAACGCCGCTCACCCCTGGGACCACAACGCCCACTACCACCGTTGGATACTGCGCCGACTTCCCCACCGGTTCGGCAGCGCGCTGGACGTCGGTTCCGGCAGTGGTGACCTGGCCCGGCTTCTCGCCACCCGCGCCGACGAAGTCCACGGCGTCGACTCCGACCCCCTGATCACCTCGCAGGCACGCGCGCTGACCCCGGAGGGGACGGCGGCGTCCTTCACCGTCGCGGACGCCCTGACGGGACTCCCCGCCGGACCTTACGACGTCATCACCTGCGTCGCCACCATCCACCATCTGCCGTTCACCGAGGCCCTCGACACCTTCCGCCGGCATCTGGCTCCCGGCGGCACCCTGGTCGTCGTCGGCCTCTTCCGGCCGCGGACCGCCACGGACCACCTCCTCGGCGCGGCCGCAGTCCCGCTGAACGCGGCCACCGGGTGGCTCAAGAACAGGGGCCGGAGCGCTGCCCCGCCCACCTCGATGACCGCCCGGACCCGTCCGGCCGACATGCCCTTCTCCGACATCACCGAAGCGGCCCGCACGGCTCTGCCCGGCGCCCGGCTGCACCGCCGGCTCTTCTGGCGCTACACACTCACATGGAGCCACCCTTGAGCGGGCACGCCCCCAACTCCCCCGCGAACCGAGCCCAGACCTGCGGCGCGATGCGAAGTATCGGCCCGTCGGCGGGGATTTTGGAGTCACGGACGGCCACCGTCCCGGGAACGTTGAGGGCGACCTCGACGCACTCACCAGAGGTATTGCTGTGGCTGGACTTCACGAAGTCGAATTCGTACACCGGTCAAATCTCCTGTCGGATGGCCTCGATGAGGCGAGTGGAGTCACGCTGCGCCAGGCTCCGCCGGGCCGTGCGATCGAAGAGGTCGCCGTACTCGCTGCTCGCCGCTTCGTTCTCCACCCACACGCTGGACGCGATGGTGTCGGCCTGGACCACATCCACCGCCTCGGCCTCATGGAACGACAAGATGGTGAACGGGCCCGTGATGCATGGGTGGCCCCCAGCATGGAACGGCAGGACCTGAAGACGGACGTTCTCCAGTTCGGCGACTTCCAGGAGCCGTTCGAGCTGTCCTCGCATCGTCCCAGACCCGCCGATCAACTGCCGCAACGCCGCCTCCCAGACGACGGCATACACCTCCAGCGGGCGCTCACCCACCAAACGATCCTGCCGACGCATTCGGATGTCGACGATCCGCTCGATCTCCGCAGGGTCCTCCCAGGAGCCGACACCTTCACTGACCGCCAGCGACCGTGCGTATTCAGGGGTCTGGAAAAGACCCGGCACAAGCGAGAGCTGCCATGTGCGTACGCGACTGGCAGCGTCTTCCATGGCGATGTACTCGGTCAGCGCTCCAGGATGGGGTGAGTCCTGCCACCACCCCTTCGCCTTGCGCCTCTCACGATCCAGACCGGCCAGTTCCAGTAGCTGGGCCACGGCTTTCCGGTCCGCCAGGCCATAGAACTCGCACAGCGCACGGATATCCGGATCACGCATCGGCACCCAGCCGCGTTCCATCTTGACGATCTTCGAGTTGGTCGCACTGATGACCTCGGCTGCCTGCTGCTGCGTCTTGGCCGCGGCATCTCGCAGACGCAGGAGTTCTCCACCGAGCCTGCGCCCGAGCACAGTTGACGCCCGGTTCCCGAGTTGCGTGGTTCGAGTCACCCCCACATGTTGCCGGACGCGATCCACTGGAGACGCAATGGAGACAAATGTCTCCGAACCAGTTGCACCCGCGACACAAGGGCCACTACTTTCAGTATCCAGCCGCTTACTCCGTGGTCCACTCCCGGCGGAAGTGCACCGTCCTGCCGACACGGAGGCACGGCAGAGCCACCGCCCCCAACACCAGAAGGCACCCCTCCATGACAGAACCCGTGCCCTTGCCCCTCCCACTCCTCCACGAGGACCGGCTCGACTACACCCTCGCCCAGCGCAGCGTCCCCCTCGCCCGGCGCCGGGCCGCGCGGCTCGTGGCCGAATGGGGACAGCCGGACCTCGCCGGAGACGTGGCCCTCGTCGTCTCGGAGTTGATGACCAACGCCCTGCTGCACGGCAGCCTCCGGGGACGGCTCATCCGCGTGCACCTCACCCTCGATCACCGGGTCCTCCGGGTAGAGGTGAGCGACCCTCGGGGCGAGCGGCCGCCCCACCCGCGCCCGGTCGGGGCAGCCGACGAGCAGTTCGGGCGGGGACTTCAGCTGGTCGGGGCGCTGGCCGACCGATGGGGATGGGAACCGCGGACCGTCGGCAAGACGGTGTACGCCGAGTGGGACTCCCCGCCTGGCAGGCCGGATCTCCCCTACGCTGAGCGTGTGGACCCCCGCAGATCCGGAGGAGCCTTGTGACCGTGACCGCTGACAGGCCCCAGATGCTCGTCACCGAGTTCGAGGAACTCGCCCGCCACGCCGACCGGAGCATAGAAGGCGCGCGGCTCGAGTTCATCAACGGACACCTGGGGGGGAAAGCCGTGCCTGACGGCGACCACGGCAGCATCATCGAATGGCTCACGCGGATCTGCATGCAGCAGCGCCCGGATCTGTGGCTCGACTCTCACCAGGGCCTGATGGTCGAGGCCTACCGCGAGGGCCGTGCCCGCCCCGACGGCTCGCTGGTACCCAGCCACGCCTTCGCCGGCGCGGGCGAATGGGCCGACGCCACCCCCGTCCTCATGGTCGTCGAGGTCACCTCGTACGACTCCGACACCGACCGGCGCGACCGCGTCGAGAAGCCCAGGGCCTACGCCGAGACGGGCATCCCGGTGTATCTCCTGATCGACCGGGACGTCTGCGAGGTGAAGGTGCACAGCCGGCCGGACGGGGGACGGTACGAGACCGTGCAGACGCTGCCCTTCGGCAAGGAGGTCGCGCTCCCCGAGCCGGTCGGGATCGCCCTGGACACCGAGTCGCTGAAGAACTGGGTGCGCTGAGCGAGCCCGGCCCGGCGTACACGAAGGCCCGGACCGTCAGGCGGAAATGCCGTCGATCCGGGCCATGGCGTCCTCCGCGCCGTATGGCTGCAAGTACGGCAGCCAGCGCGGATCCCTATGGCCCGTGCCGATGATGCGCCAGGCCAGGCCGGTGGGCGGAGCGGGTTTGTGGCGCAGGCGCCAGCCGATCTCGCCGAGGTGCCGGTCGGCCTTGACGTGGTTGCAGCGGCGGCAGGACGCCACGACGTTGTCCCACGCGTGCAGGCCCCCGCGACTGCGCGGGATGACGTGGTCGACGCTGGTGGCGACGGCGCCGCAGTACATGCAGCGGCCCCCGTCGCGTGCGAAGAGCGCCCGCCTGGTGAGCGGGACGGGCCCCCGGTAGGGAACCCGCACGAATCGCTTGAGCCGGACCACGCTGGGTGCGGGCACGGTGACGGTCGCGCTGTGCAGATAGGCGCCGGACTCCTCAAGGCATACGGCCTTGTTCTCGAGGACGAGGACGAGCGCGCGGCGGAGCGGTACGACGCCGAGTGGCTCGTACGACGCGTTGAGAACCAGGACATGCGGCACGGATGCCTCCTTGTACGCCGGCGGCGCGTGGCTCGCGCCGGGACGATCCGTAGTCAGTCTCCCCTCATGGCTGGTGGAAGCGCCACCATGTCCCGGTAACGGGCTGGGAGTGTTTTCGACCACACGGAATGCATCCCCACGACCGTGACCAGTTCAAGCGCGGGTGAGCACCGTCTCTCCCGACCGTTTCGGGCCGATCCGCGCCCGGTGCCCCGTTAGTGTGGTGCTTCTGCCCGTCCGGTGACCTTTCCGTGACCTTGGAGCGGACCTCGGATCGGACCTTGGCCCGGGCCTGTGAGGACGGGCCGCCGCATCTGGAGGTATCCGCCGTGTCCCTGTCCGCCGCCGTCCTACTGGCCGCCGGTTCGTCGCCGTCCCCGACGGCCCCGGCGGTACCCTCGCTCCAGGACGCCCAGAAGAGCGCGACGAACGCCGCCGGCTGGGTCGAGGAGAACTGGTCGACGTGGCTCGCGATCGGGCTGCGGGTACTGCTGATCGTGGTGATCGCGGTGGTGCTCCGGGCGGTGGTGCGGCGGGCGATCACCAAGCTGATAGACCGAATGAACCGCAGGGCCGGGACGGGCGCCAGCACCGCGCTGAGCGGCCTGCTGGTCAACGCCGAGCGGCGCCGTCAGCGCTCGGAGGCCATCGGCTCCGTACTGCGCTCGGTGGCCAGCTTCCTCGTCCTCGGCACCGCGGCCCTGATGGTCCTCGGCACCTTTCAGATCAACCTCGCGCCGCTGCTCGCGTCGGCCGGCGTCGCCGGCGTGGCGATCGGCTTCGGCGCCCGCAATCTGGTCACCGACTTCCTCTCCGGCGTCTTCATGATCCTGGAGGACCAGTACGGCGTCGGCGACAGCATCGACGCGGGCGTGGCCTCCGGCGAGGTCATCGAGGTCGGGCTGCGGGTGACCAAGCTGCGCGGCGACAACGGCGAGATCTGGTACGTCCGCAACGGCGAGGTCAAGCGGATCGGCAACCTCTCCCAGGGCTGGTCGACGGCCGGCGTGGACGTGACCGTCCGCTCCGACGAGGACCTGGACAAGGTGAAGGAGACCATCGCCGCCGTCGGCGAGCGGATGAGCAAGGAAGAGCCCTGGAACGAGATGCTCTGGGGCCCGATCGAGGTGCTCGGCCTGGACTCCGTACTGCTCGACTCCATGGTGGTGCGGGTGTCCGCGAAGACCATGCCCGGCAAGGCCCTCACCGTCGAGCGCGAGTTGCGCTGGCGCATCAAGCGGGCCTTCGACGCGGCCGACATCCAGATCGTCGGCGGCCCCGAGATCCCGGGGCAGACCGCCGCGGCCGCCGACCCGACGGCCGGTGTCGCGGCGCCGTCGGCGTACGCGAGCACGGTGTCGCCGCAGTCCATCGCGGCGTCCCCGATTCCCCCGACGAGCACCACCAAGTAGCGGGCCCGGCGCCCACACCGCCCCCGAGGCAACGACTGCGTTGCCTCGGGGGCGGTCTCTTGACGCCCCTGCCCGGCGGGCCTACGTTTCTCAGTCAACAGGAAACTTTCCTAACAGACTCGGCTTCCCTCACACCCGGAGGGCGGTCGGTGGACTTCCCCCACCGGACACTGAAAAACTGAGCGGTCGAGAGGCAGGTGTGGACACGCATGGCAGGAACCGCCGGCACGCCGGGCACCCCGCGCGTCCTGCGCGCCATGAACGACCGGGCCGCCCTGGACCTCCTGCTGGAGCACGGTCCGCTGTCCCGCACCCGGATCGGCAAGCTCACCGGCCTGTCGAAGCCGACCGCCTCCCAACTGCTGGCCCGCCTGGAGGCGGCGGGGCTCGTGCTGGCCGGCGGAACGACCGAGGGACGCCCCGGCCCCGGCGCCCAGCTGTACGAGGTCAACCCGGCCGCGGCGTACGCCGCCGGACTCGACGTCACCCCGGACCGCGTCCTCGCCGCGGTCGCCGACGTCACGGGGCGCACAGTCGGCCGGTACGAACTGCCCACCCCGGGACGGCGCGCCGCCACCCCCGTCGTCCAGCAGGTCACCGACGCGCTCGACGGCGCGGTGAAGGCCGCCGGACTCGCCCGGGACGACGTCCGCCGCCTCGTCATCGGCACCCCGGGCGCCTTCGACCCGGGCACCGGGCGGCTGCGCTACGCCGCCCACCTGCCGGGCTGGCACTCCCCCACCCTGCTCGACGAACTCGCCGCCGCCCTGCCGATGCCGGTCGAGTACGAGAACGACGTGAACCTCGCCGCCGTGGCCGAGCAACGCCTCGGCGCGGCCCGGGGCCACGAGGACTTCATCCTGCTGTGGAACCAGGAGGGCCTGGGCGCCGCCCTCGTCCTCGGCGGCCGGCTGCACCGCGGCTGGACCGGCGGCGCGGGCGAGGTCGGGTTCCTGCCGGTGCCGGGCGCCCCGCTGGTCCGCAAGGTCAGCCGTACGGGCAGCGGCGGCTTCCAGGAACTGGCCGGTTCCCAGGCCCTGGCAGGACTGGCCCGGGAGCTCGGCGTCACTGCCGTGCCCTCCGGGTCGTACTACGAGGTCGCCGCCGCCCTCGTCGCCCGGGGCGCGCGGACCGACGACGACAACGACCCGCATCACCGCCTGCTCCGGACGTACGCCACCCGCCTGGCCACCGGTCTCGCCTCCCTCGTCTCCGTCCTCGACCCCGAACTGGTGGTCCTGAGCGGCACCTCGCTCGCCGCGGGCGGTGAGGCGCTGCGCGCCCTGGTCCAGGACGAGCTGGAGGAGCTGGCCGCGTCCAGGCCCCGGCTCGTCGTCGGTGACGTGACCGAGCATCCCGTACTGCGCGGCGCGCTGGAGAGCGCGCTGGCGACCACCCGCGACGAGGTCTTCGACACCTCGCGCTGAGCCCGCCCCGTCAGCACCACCGCTTAGCGCTACCGCAGCACCACCCCGCACCACCCGCCCCCGTCCCGCCACGCCCTGCCCCAGGGAGATTCGTCATGCCCGGAATATCCAGGAAAGCGGCTCTCGCGGTCGCCGCCTCCGCCTCCCTCACCCTCCTCGCCACCGCCTGCACCGGTCAGTCCGACACCGGCGCCACGGACGACCCGAACGCCGAGACGACCATCACCTTCTGGCACGGCTGGAGCGCGCCCGCCGAGGTGAAGGCCGTACAGGCGAACGTGGCCCGCTTCGAGAAGGCGCACCCCAACATCAAGGTGAAGGTCGTCGGCAACATCAACGACGACAAGCTCAACCAGGCCCTGCGCGCGGGCGGTTCGAGCGGCCCGGACGTGGTGTCGTCGTTCACCACCTCCAACATCGGCAAGTTCTGCTCCTCGGGCGCGTTCCTCGACCTGAAGCCCTTCATCGAGAAGTCGAAGCTCGACCTGGACGCGCTCATCCCGAAGCCGATGCTGGACTACACGCAGTTCGAGGGCACGCGCTGCGCCCTGCCGCTGCTCGGCGACGCCTACGGCCTCTACTACAACAAGGACGCCTTCGAGGCGGCCGGGATCAAGGCGCCGCCGAAGACCTGGTCGGAGTTCACCGAGGTGGCGAAGAAGCTCACCAAGCCCAAGGGCGACGGCTACGAACAGCTCGGCTTCATGCCGAACTACCACGGCTACGAGACCGTGGTCGACCACTACATGTCCCAGTGGGACCACGCGTACTTCGACGAGGACGGCAAGTCCAGCGTCGCCGAGGACCCGGCCTTCGCGGAGATGTTCACGTACCAGAAGAAGCTCGTCGACGAACTCGGCGGTTTCGGGAAGCTGGAGAAGTACCGCAACACCTTCGGCGACGAGTGGGGCGCGAAGCACCCCTTCCACACCGGTCAGGTGGCCATGCAGCTCGACGGCGAGTGGCGGCTCGGCATGGCGAAGGACGCGGGCGTGGACTTCGAGATCGGCACCGCGCCGATGCCGGTCGCCGACGACGAGGTGGACGAGTACGGCAAGGGCTTCCTCTCCGGGACGGTCATGGGCATCGCCCCGCAGAGCGAGAAGCAGAACGCGGCGTGGGAGCTGGTGAAGTACATGACGACCGACACCGAGGCCGTCGTCGCCTTCGCCAACGCGATCCGCAACGTGCCCTCCACGTTCCCGGCCCTGAAGTCGCCCGACCTGAAGACCGACCCGGCGTTCAAGACCTTCATGGACATCGCCCAGCACCCCGAGTCGAGCTCCCCGCCGGCCTCCGTCAACGGCTCGACGTACCAGCTGACGCTCCAGGACTTCGGCTACCAGTACGAGTCGGGCAAGGTGAAGGATCTCAAGGCCGGGCTGGAGAAGACCGCCGCGCAGATCGACCGCGACATCGAGCAGACGAAGTAGCGGTCCATGACGTTCATGACCGCGAACACTCTCCGCGCGAAGCGCCGGTCCTCGGCGCTTCGGACGGTGGCCTTCATGTCACCGTGGCTCGTCGGGTTCGGCGTCTTCTTCGCCTATCCGCTGGTGTCCACCGTGTACTTCTCGCTGATGAGGTACGACGGCTTCGGCGTCCCGGAGTTCCGGGGCCTGGACAACTGGGCGTACGTCTTCCAGGACTACCCGCTGTTCTGGCCGGCCCTGCGCAACACCCTCTGGCTGGTCCTGGTGATGGTGACCTGCCGGGTGGTGTTCGGGCTCGGGATCGGTCTGCTCATCACGAAGATCAGGACGGGGGCGGGCGTCTTCCGCACCCTCTTCTACCTCCCCTACCTCGCCCCGCCGGTCGCCGCGACGCTGGCCTTCGTCTTCCTCCTCAACCCCGGCACCGGCCCGGTCAACTCCGTCCTGGAAGGGCTGGGCGTACCGGCTCCCGGCTGGTTCACGGACTCCGCGTGGTCCAAGCCGGCGCTGACCGCGCTCGCGCTGTGGGGCGTGGGCGACCTCATGGTCATCTTCATGGCCGCGCTGCTCGACGTACCGAAGGAGCAGTACGAGGCGGCCGAGCTGGACGGGACGTCGGCCTGGCAGCGGTTCAGGTTCGTCACGCTGCCGAACATCTCGCCGATCGTGCTGTTCGCCGTGGTCACGGGCGTGATCCAGACGATGCAGTACTACACGCAGCCGCTGGTCGCCGGGAAGGTCGCCTCCGGGATCATCGGCGGCTCCGGCCAGTCCTTCGAACCGGGCTACCCGGACAAGTCGACCCTCACCCTCCCCCAGCTCGTCTACAACCTCGGCTTCCAGCGCTTCGACTACGGCTCGGCCTGTGTGGTCGCCCTCGTGCTGTTCGCACTGGCCATGGCGTTCACGGCACTGCTGATGCGCCGCCGGGGCGGTCTCATCCAGGCAGGTGAACGATGACCCAGGTGTCCCAGGTGACCCAGGTACTGGACCGGCCCGTGGTGGCCGGGGGCACGCCCCCCACCGAACGGCGCGCCGCCCGCAGGCGCGTGCTGCTGGAGTGGATCGCCGTCCACTCCCTGGGCGTGGCCGCCGCCCTCTTCTTCACTCTGCCGTTCGTGTTCGTGGTCCTCACCTCGCTGATGAGCGACCAGCAGGCCCTCACCCGCGACCTGATGCCGGACACCTGGGAGTGGGGCAACTACCGCACGGTCCTGGACACGCCCGGCTTCCTCACCTGGTGGAGGAACACGCTGCTCTACGCCGGCCTGGGCACCGTCCTGACCGTGGTGTCGTCGATCCCCGTGGCGTACGCGCTGGCCAAGTTCCGCTTCCGGGGCCGACATCTGTCCCTGATGCTGGTGATCTCGATGATGATGCTGCCCCCGCAGGTGGTCATCATCCCGATGTACCTGTTCTGGGCGAAGCAGCTCGACCTGTCGGGCACGCTCTGGCCGCTGATCATCCCGATGGCGTTCGGCGACGCGTTCTCCATCTTCCTGCTGCGGCAGTTCCTGCTGACCATCCCGGACGAGTACCTGGACGCGGCGAAGGTGGACGGCTGCGGCGAACTGCGCACCCTGCTCAAGGTCGTCCTGCCGATGGCGAAGCCGGGCATCGCGGCCGTGGCCCTCTTCCAGTTCTTCTACGCCTGGAACGACTACTTCGGCCCGCAGATCTACGCCTCCGAGAACCCCGGCGCCTGGACCCTCTCCTACGGCCTGGAGTCCTTCAAGGGCGCCCACCACACCGACTGGAACCTCACCATGGCGGCGACCGTGCTGGTCATGGCCCCCGTGATCCTCGTGTTCTTCTTCGCGCAGAAGGCGTTCGTCGAGGGTGTCACGCTGACTGGAGTAAAGGGTTGATCTCTGTATGAAGCTCACCGTGGTCGGCGGCGGTTCGACCTACACGCCCGAACTGATCGACGGGTTCGCCCGGTTGCGGGACACGCTGCCGGTGCGGGAGCTGGTCCTGGTCGATCCCGCGGCGGACCGGCTGGAGTTGGTCGGGGGCCTCGCCCGCCGCATCCTCGCCAGGCAGGGACACGACGGCCGCGTCGTCATCACCTCCGATCTGGACGCGGCCGTGGACGGCGCCGACGCCGTCCTGCTCCAGCTCCGCGTCGGCGGCCAGGCCGCCCGCGAGCAGGACGAGACCTGGCCTCTGGAGTGCGGCTGCGTCGGCCAGGAGACGACCGGCGCGGGCGGCCTGGCCAAGGCGCTGCGCACCGTGCCGGTGGTGCTGGACATCGCCGAGCGGGTCCGCCGGGCCAACCCGGACGCCTGGATCATCGACTTCACCAACCCGGTCGGCATCGTGACCCGCGCCCTGCTCCAGGCCGGGCACCGGGCGGTCGGCCTGTGCAACGTGGCGATCGGGCTGCAGCGCAAGTTCGCCGCCCTGCTGGGGGTGGCACCCGCCGACGTCCACCTGGACCACGTGGGCCTCAACCATCTCACCTGGGAGACCGGCGTCCGCCTCGGCGGCCCCGAGGGTGAGGACGTGCTGCCCCGCCTGCTGGCCGAACACGGTGAGACGATCGCCGCCGACCTCCGCCTGCCCCGGCCCCTCCTGGACCGCCTGGTCGTCGTCCCCTCCTACTACCTGCGCTACTACTACGCGCACGACGAGGTCGTCGACGAGCTGCGCACCAAGCCCTCCCGGGCCGCCGAGGTGGCGGAGATGGAACGGCGACTGCTGGAGATGTACGGCGATCCGGCCCTGGACGAGAAGCCCGCCCTGCTGGCGAAGCGCGGCGGCGCCTACTACTCCGAGGCCGCCGTCGACCTCGCCGCCGCCCTGCTCGGCGGCGCGGGCTCCCCGTACCAGGTGGTGAACACGTACAACCGGGGCACGCTGCCCTTCCTCCCCGACGACGCGGTGATCGAGGTGCCGGCGGCGGTGGGCGGCAAGGGCGCCGTTCCCCTGCCGGTGCCGACCGTGGACCCGCTGTACGCGGGCCTGATGGCCAACGTGACGGCGTACGAGGACCTGGCCCTGGACGCGGCCCTGCGCGGCGGCCGGGACCGCGTGTTCCGGGCGCTGCTCGCCCATCCCCTCGTCGGCCAGTACGCGTACGCCGAGCAGCTCACCGACCGGCTGATCGCACACAACCGGGAGCACCTGGCGTGGGCCTGACCGCAAGCCTGCTCGCCGTCGACGCGGGCAACAGCAAGACCGACGTGGCCGTGGTGACGGCCGACGGGGAGGTCCTCGCCACGGCCCGCGGTGGCGCCTTCCGTCCGCCCGCCGTGGGCGTCGAGCGGGCCGTCGACACACTGGCCCAGGCGGTGACGCGGGCCTTCGCCGCGGCCGGCGTCACCTCCGTCGACCACGTCTCGGCGTGTCTGGCCAACGCCGACCTGCCCGTGGAGGAGGAGCAGCTGGCGGCCGCGCTGGACGCGCGCGGGTGGGGCACGAGCGTGGCGGTACGCAACGACACGTTCGCCGTTCTGCGGGCGGGCATCGACGAGCCTCTCGGCGTCGCCGTCGTGTGCGGGGCCGGCATCAACTGCGTCGGCATGCGCCCCGACGGCCGCACCGCCCGCTTCCCGGCCATCGGGCGCCTGTCCGGCGACTGGGGCGGCGGCTGGGGGCTGGCCGAGGAGGCGCTGTGGCACGCGGCGCGGGCGGAGGACGGCCGCGGCGAGCCCACGGAACTGGCCCGCACCCTGCCGGCCCACTTCGGGCTCGGCTCGATGTACGCCCTCATCGAGGCCCTGCACCTGCGGCACATCGAGCCCGTCCGGCGCCATGAACTGACCCCCGTGCTGTTCGCCACGGCGGCGGACGGCGACCCGCTCGCCCGTGCGGTCGTCGACCGGCAGGCCGACGAGGTGGTGGCCATGGCCACGGTCGCGCTGACCCGGCTGGACCTGCTCGCGGAGGAGACCCCGGTCCTGCTGGGCGGCAGCGTCCTGGCGGCCCGCCACCCCCAACTCGACGACCGCATACGTCAACTGCTGACGACCCGCGCCCCCAAGGCCGTACCGCGGGTGGTGACGGCACGCCCCGTCCTGGGCGCGGTCCTGCTGGGACTCGACCGATCGGAGGCAACCCCCGACGCCCACGCACGCGCACGGACACACTTCACTGCCTGAGACCCCGCCGCCCGAAGCCCACTCCGGGGCCGCCGTGTCCCGATTCCGGACCCGGGTCCGGCAGGGGTCCGGGTCCCGAATCAGTCCCGGGCCCGATCCGAGTCCCGCCCGTGTCCGGTCCGGCTCGAGTTCGAGCCCGGATCCGGTCCGGGGCCGGGATCCGCCCCGCGCGGAGTCCCGCTCGGGGAACCGAACCGGTTCCGGTGGCGTATTCATGGGCAGGGGTGGTGCGTTACACCCGGATCGGATCAAGATCGGGTGAAGCCCGGTGCGAATGTCGGTGCGGGCAGGGATACTTGCGGCGACGGATGACCATGGGGGAGGTCAGCAGTGACTCGACCGCCGAAGGGCAGCGCGGCGCCACCGCCGGGCACCGGCGCGCCCACCCTGCCCGCCGTACCGCCACAGCCCCGGCCACTGCCTCCGCAGCGGTCGGCCGACGCCCCCGCCGGGCCCCCGCCCGCGGAGCCCCGCCGCACCGCGTTCGCCGAGGGCGTGGACCGACTGCGCGCGGCGGCCGTCACCGAGCCGGGGCTGCTGCGGATCATCGGTGCGCTGCTCGCCGCGCTCGTCGTCGCCTTCGGCACCGTCACCGCCTGGCAGATGAACGAGCGGTCCCAGGCCGCCGACGACGTGCTCACCCGCAGCCAGCCGCTCACCTCCGACGCGGCCGACATCTACCGCTCCCTCGCCGACGCCAACACCGCGGCCTCCAGCGGCTTCCTGGCCGGCGGCCAGGAGACCAAGGCGTCCCGGGACCGGTACGAGAAGGGCATCCGCACGGCCGCCGAAGGGCTCGTGACCGCCGCCGCCAACTCCCCCTCCGCGGCTACCATCACCAAGCTCAACCGCCTCCTGCCCGAGTACAAGGGCCTCATCGAGCGCGCCCGCACCTACAACCGCCAGGGCTTCCCGGTCGGCGGCGCCTACCTGCGCTACGCCAACGAGAAGATGCAGCAGGACATGCTCCCGGCGGCGGAGGACCTGTACAAGAAGGAGAACCAGCGGCTGCGCGCCGACTACGCCGACGCCAGGCCCTACCCCTGGGCCGCGCTGGCCCTCGGCGTCCTCGCGCTCGCCGCCCTGGCCTGGGCGCAGCACCGCAACTACCGGCGTACCAACCGGGTTCTGAACCACGGCCTGGTCGCCGCCACGGCCACCGCCACGATCGTCATGCTCTGGCTGATCGTCGGCCACAGCGTCGCGCGGTCGAACCTGGGCGACTCCTACGACCACGGCGTACGCTCCCTGGACGTGCTGCACGACGCCCGCATCGCCTCCCTCAAGGCCCGGGGCAACGAGAACCTCACGCTGGTGGCACGCGGCGCGGAGACGAAGAAGGTGGGCGACGAGACGTTCGACGCCTACGACTTCGACTTCGGGAAGAACATGGACACCCTCGGCAAGGGCCTGGCCGAGGCGAAGGGGCTCGCCGACGACGAGGCGGGCGAGCGGCCGGTCGCGGCGGCCAACGGCAACATGGCGGAGTGGAAGAAGCGCCACGCCTCGGCCCGTGAACAGGACGAGAGCGGCAACTACCAGCAGGCGCTGGACCTGGTCATCGGCGGCAAGGGCGCCACGGTCGAGTGCTTCGACGGTGTCGACACCTCGCTGGCCGCCGCCATCGAACACGAGGAGCGGGAGTTCGAGCAGGCGGCGGGGGACGGACTGGACGCGATGGGCTACCTGCCGCAGGGCGCCGGCGTCCTGGCCGGGCTCGGCGCGGCCGGCGCGCTGCTGGGCATCGGCCGCAGGCTCTCGGAGTACCGGTGAAGCGGGTCGCGGACCCGGCGGACGGGCGGGAAGGGACACCCGTGGAAGGAGGCGCGAGGATGCGTGCACGACGACTGCGGGCCGGCCTGAGGGGTTGGGGCGGTGTGGGGGCGATGGCCTTCGCCTGCGCCCTCGCCGTGCTCTTCGCCCTGCTCCTGCCGGTGGTCCGCTCGCACGGCGAGGGCGGCGGCGCGGGCACCGGCACCGCCGGCCACGGGGTCGCTCACGGCAGCCAGGCGCGCGTCGCCGAGGAGTGCACGGACCCGGAGAAGCAGACGCTGTCCCCGGACGACGCCGACGGCCCCACCATCGACGAGATCCAGAGCCGCGAGGGCGAGAAGCGCAAACTGATCGTCGGCGTCGACCAGAACAGCTACCGCTGGGGCTACCGCGACCCGAACAGCGGCGGGGACGCCGAGCTGGAGGGCTTCGACATCGACCTGGTGCACCGCATCGCGGAGGACATCCTCGGCGACCCGGACGCCGTGCAGTTCAAGGCGATCCCCACCGACCAGCGCATACCCGCGATCCAGGACGGCCGGGTCGACATGGTGGTCCGCACGATGACCATCAACTGCGACCGCATACAGGACGTCGCCTTCTCCGCGCCCTACTTCGAGACCGGCCAGCAGGTACTGGCGCCCAAGTCCTCGGACATCACCGGGTACAACGACACGCTCGCCGGCAAGAGGATCTGCACGGCGGCGGGTTCGACGGCGTTCAGCACGCTGGAGCAGGACCAGCAGGACGGCAAGCTTGCCGCCGACGCCGACCTGAGCACCACCGTGCCCAACCAGCTGGACTGCCTGGTGCGGCTCCAGCTCGGCGAGGCCGACGCGGTGGTCACCGACGGCGCGCTCGCCGCGAGCCAGGCCGCGCAGGACCCGACGGTCGAACTGCAGGGCGACGCCTTCACCACCGAGTACTACGGCGTGGCGATGAAGAAGGACGCCGACGATCTGGTACGCCGGGTCAACCAGATCCTGGTGGAGTGGCGCGCCGACAGGGCCGAGGGCTGGCAGCACTCGTACGACGAGTGGCTGTCGGAGACCATGGGTGACGACTCCGGGAAGTCGGAGCCACCGCCCCCGCAGTATCTGCGCGAGAACTGAAACGACCGCCGCAGCGCAGGGAAAGAGCACGCACGAGTCCGCGACAGCGAGGGGTGATCGATGGGCGACACGGGACCCACCGGGCCGGTGATGGACCGGGACGAGGTGGACCGTGCGCTGGCGCGGCTCGGCGCGGAGCACGAGGCGGTCGAGACCTCGCTCCTCGCCCTCCAGGACCACGCGGGCCGCAGACTCCTCGAAGGCGCCGAACTCACCGGGGTGACCGGCGAGCGCTGGGCCGCCGCGGAGGCGTCGATCACGCTGCTGTGGACGTACTTCGACGCGTACACGGGCGCGCTGCGCACGGCACGGGAGATCCGCTCCCGGCGCCGCTGGTCCAGCCGCGAGGACCTGGCCGAGCTGACCGAACTGCTGCGCGGCGAGGCCGTCACGGTGGCCGGCGGCGCCACCGCCACGGCCGCCGCGCCCACCCTGGACGGCGGCCCGGGCCGGCTCAGCGAGCGCTACTCGCTGGCGACCCTGGTCGACCGGATGAACCAGCTGTACGCGACCTCCCTCGACATGGTCGTCGCCGCCGACGCGGTGTGGTCGGCGCTGCCCGCGCGGATCGATTTACTCGCCGCCGAGCTCCAGCGCACCCGCCGCCTCGCGCACTCCGTGGGAGTCCGCCCCGGCGAGCACCCGGCCGGTGACGACCTGGAGCGGATCACCCGCACCCTGACGAGGCTGCGCGAGCGGGTGGTGTCCGACCCGCTCGCCTTCTGGCTGCCCGCCGAGGGCAGTTCGGCGCCGGGCGGCGGCCGGCCGGACACCACGGTGTACGACCGGGAGGCGCGCGCCCTGGAGGACGTGCGCCGCGAGATCGACGCGGTGCTGACGGTCCGCCAGGACGCGGAGCGACGGATCGTGGCCCTGCGGGACGTGCTCTCCCGCGCGGACCGCACCCTCGCCGAGGCCCGCACCGCGCGCGGCGAGGTGCTGGCGAAGATCGCGGCGACGGAGGTGCCGGTCGTCAGCGGGCCGCCCACGGTGCTCCAGGAGCAGTTGGCGGCGGCCGCCGAGTACCGCAGACACGCACAGTGGCACCGTCTGTCCCCGCTCCTGGAGTCGCTGGAGGAGAAGGCGGACGACGAGCTGCTGCGCGCCCGGGAGTCGTTGACGGCGGTCACCGCGCCGCTGGCGGTCCGCGCGGAGCTGCGCGGCCGGCTCGACGCGTACAAGGCGAAGGTGGCCCGGCTCGGGTTCGCCGAGGATCCCGAGCTGGTCGAGAAGTACGAGAAGGCGCGCCGCATGCTGTGGAGCGCGCCCTGCGACCTGCGCGTCGCCGAGCAGGCCGTGCTGCGCTACCAGTACGCGGCGGCCGACCTGCTCGGTTCCGTTCCGCGCGTGCCCGGTCAGGGCGGGCCGGTGGACCGGACGGGGCCGGGCGCGTGAGCGACAGGGCGGAGCCCCCGGCAAGATCCGAACGACACTCACTAGGGGGGGAGGCAGCGTCATGAGTGAGGCACGGCGGACGTGTCAGCGTCCCGGCTGCGGCGGGACCTACGAGGACATGGGCGGCGGCGAGCTGTACTGCGACACGTGCGGTCTCGCGCCGGTCGTCGGCTCCAACGGCATGGTGGGCTCGACGCCGACCGGGATCACCGGTGGCGGCGGCCGGGGCTCGCGCGGATCACGCGGCTCGGCGGGCAGCGGCAGTTCGCGTTCCAGCAGCCGCAGTTCGCGTACGTCGTCGCAGTCGTCGTGCTCGTCGAGGTCCCGGCGCTCGGTGTCGGGACGGCTGTCGCGGTCGGTGTCGGGACGGTCGACGGGCCGGTCGGTGTCGGTGCGCAGCTCGGGTTCGCCCGCCGGTTCCTCCGCGCGCGGGCGGCTCGGCGCCGGCCTGGTCGAGGTCCCGGCGATCCCGCGGCCCGACCCGCGCGCGATGGTCCTGGACAATCCCGAGGTGCCCGAGCGGAAGCGATTCTGCTCGCGCTCGGACTGCGGGGCGCAGGTCGGGCGGGCGCGCGGGGAGCGGCCCGGGCGCACGGAGGGCTTCTGCACCAAGTGCGGCCACCCGTACTCGTTCGTGCCCAAGCTGAACGCCGGGGACGTCGTGCACGGCCAGTACGAGGTGGTGGGCTGCCTCGCGCACGGCGGGCTCGGCTGGGTCTACCTCGCCGTGGACAAGGCGGTCTCCGACCGCTGGGTGGTCCTCAAGGGCCTGCTGGACACCGGCGACCAGGACGCGATGGCGGCGGCCATCTCCGAGCGCCGGTTCCTCGCCGAGATCGAGCACGCCAACATCGTGCGGATCTACAACTTCGTCGAGCACCTCGACCAGCGGACGGGTTCGCTGGACGGGTACATCGTCATGGAGTACGTCGGCGGCAAGTCCCTGAAGGAGATCGCCAACGGCCGGCGCACCCCCGGAGGGCGGCGCGACCCGCTGCCGGTCGAGCAGGCCTGCGCGTACGGCATCGAGGCGCTGGAGGCGCTCGGCCACCTGCACAGCCGCAACCTGCTCTACTGCGACTTCAAGGTCGACAACGCCATCCAGACCGAGGACCAGCTCAAGCTGATCGACATGGGCGCGGTGCGCCGGATGGACGACGAGGAGTCGGCCATCTACGGCACGGTGGGCTACCAGGCGCCGGAGGTCGCCGACGTCGGCCCGTCGGTGGCGTCCGACCTGTACACCGTCGGCCGTACCCTCGCCGTGCTGACGTTCGACTTCCAGGGCTACACCAACGTCTACGCCGACTCCCTGCCGGATCCGGACACCATCGACGTCTTCCGGCGGTACGAGTCGTTCTACCGGCTGCTGGTGCGCGCCACCGACCCGGATCCGGCCCGCCGGTTCGCCTCCGCGCAGGAGATGGCGGAGCAGCTGACGGGCGTGCTGCGCGAGGTGGTGTCGCTCCAGACGGGCCGCGCCCGGCCGGCCGTGTCCACGCTGTTCGGGCCGGAAGTCAGGGTGACGGACACGGAGTTGTTCCCCCGGCTGGACGGCGACGTGTCGCGGCTGGGGGCCCGGGCCCGGGTGACCGGCACGAGGAGGCGCGGCGCCACCTCGGCACCGGCCTTGCCGCCGGGCGGCGCGGGCACCGGCCCCGCGCTACCGGTCGGCACGAGCGCGGCGGTCGGAGCGCCGGGCGGGACGGGCACGGGGGTCGGTGCACCGGGCGGGACGGGCACGGGTTACGGCGGGACGGGCGCGACGGGCACGGGTTACGGCGGGACGGGCGCGACGGGCACGGGTTACGGCGGGACGGGCACGAGTGCCGGACCGGCCGGCGGAGCGGGTGCGAGCGCCGGGCTGCCGGGTGCGGTGAGTTCGGTCGGCGAGGTCGGCGGGGCCGGCGAGGTCGGCGGTGTCGGCGGACCCGGCGAGGCCGGCGAGGTCGGCGGGGCCGGCGGTGTCGGCGAGGCCGGCGGACCCGGCGAGGTCGGCGGACCCGGCGAGGTCGGCGCCGGTGTCTCCGGCCTGGTCAAGTCGGCCGACGCGCCCACCGCATCCCTCGCCCTGCCGGTGCCCCGAGTCGACGCGGGCGACCCCAACGCGGGTTTCCTGGCGGGCCTCATGGCGTCCGCGCCGGGTGAGCTGCTGACCGCGCTGGCCGCCTCGCCGGCGCCGTCGACCGAGACCCGGCTGCGGCAGATCCGGGCCCGGCTGGAGAGCGGCGACGCGCCCGGCGCGCTGCAGGCCCTGGAGACCCTGGAGGGCGAGCGGCCCGACGACTGGCGGGTGGTCTGGTACCGGGGACTGGCCGCGCTGGTGACCGGGGACCACGAGGTCGCCGCGCTGGCCTTCGACGCGATCTACGACGCCTTCCCGGGCGAGATCGCGCCCAAGCTGGCGCTCGGCCTGTGCGCGGAGGTGTTGGGGCAGCTCGACAACGCCGCCGAGTACTACCGCCTGGTGTGGTCGTCCGACCCGAGCCATGTGAGCGCGGCGTTCGGGCTGGCCCGGGTGCAGTTGGCCGGCGGCGACCGGGCCGGTGCCGTACGGACGCTGGAGTCGGTGCCCGAGTCGTCCATACACTGCACGGCCGCGCGCGTCGCGGCCGTACGGGCACGGCTGCGGCAGCGCACCGCGGGCGCGGGCGACGTGTCCTTCCTGGACGATCTGGTCGCCGCCGCGCGGCAGGTCGAGGCGCTGGACGTGTACGGTCTGGATCCGGCGCGGCGCGAGCAGCTGTCGGCCGAGGTCCTCGGCTGCGCGCTGGACTGGGTACTCTCCGGAGGTCGGGGTTCCGTCCCACCCGCCGCCGGGGGACGGACGCTGCTCGGCAGCGGCCTGGACGAACGCGGCCTGCGCTTCGGCCTGGAGCGTTCGTACCGCACGCTGGCTCGGCTGGCGCGGGGCGGCGAGGAGAGGATCGACCTGGTGGAACGTGCCAATCGTTACCGCCCCCGGACGTGGGTGTAGTTGATGTCGCAGATGCCCCAGCAGGCCGCTGTGTCGAAGTGCCCGAGCTGCGAGGAACCCCTCGAGTCGGGCGACCGCTTCTGCGGTGCGTGCGGATACGACCTGTCCGCAGTGCCCGCGCGGCCCGACGACAGCCCGACGATCGCCATGAACGGCACGGTGCCCGCGCCGTCCTCGCCGCCGGACGGCATGGACTGGCCCGTGGCCCGGGACTCGGACGGCTCCGGCCGGCCCGCCCCGGTGCACGCGGCGGCTGAGGTGCCCGGCACGGACTCGGGCGGCTCCCCGCTGCCACCGACCCCACCGGTCGCACCGCCGGCCGCGACCCCTCCGGCCGCACCGCCGATGCCGGCGGCGCCGCCGGAGTCGCCCGCGCCCGGCGTGCGGTTCGACCGTCCCGACCGGCCGCGGGAGCCCGAGGAGTACCCACTTCAGGCACCCGACCCGCGACTGGCCACCGAGCCGCAGTCCCCCGCCGGACCGGTGCGACCGGCACCGGCACCGGCCGCGGGCGACAAGGTGTGCGTGGCCTGCCGCGCGGGCCGGGTCGACGACGACGGCTACTGCGAGAACTGCGGGCACGCCCAGCCCCGCGAACGCGACCACATGGAGCAAGAGTCGGGCCCCGTCGCCGCGGTCAGCGACCGAGGTCTGCGCCATCACCGCAACGAGGACGCGTTCTCCGTCGGCTGCACCGCGCTGCCCGACGGCGCGCCCGCGACCGTGGCGATCGTCTGCGACGGCGTGTCCTCCGCGACCCGTCCCGACGACGCCTCGCTCGCCGCGTCCCGGGCGGCCGGCGAGTCGCTGCTCACCGCCCTGCCGCGGGGCACGCATCCGCAGCAGGCCATGCACGACGCCATCCTCGCCGCCTCGCACGCCGTCAACGCGCTGGCGGACGAACCCGCCACCGCCCGCGAGCAGGCCCCGCACCAGAACGCGCCCGCCTGCACCCTGGTCGGCGCCGTGGTGGCCTCGGGCCTGCTGGTCGTCGGCTGGGTCGGCGACAGCCGCGTCTACTGGGTGCCGGTCGACCGGAGCACACCGCCCGCCCGGCTCACCGAGGACGACTCGTGGGCCGCGCAGATGGTCGCCGCCGGCCTGATGAGCGAGGCCGAGGCGTACGCCGACGAGCGCGCCCACGCGATCACCGGCTGGCTCGGCGCCGACGCCTACGAACTGGAGCCGCACACCGCGTCCTTCAAGCCGGACCGCCCGGGCGTGGTCGTGGTCTGCACGGACGGCCTGTGGAACTACGCCGAGTCCGCCGAGGAGATGGCCGACGCCATGCCCCTCGACGCCGCCGCGCGCCCGCTGCACAGCGCCCGCGTTCTGGTCGGCCACGCCCTGGACGGCGGGGGCCACGACAACGTAACAGTGGCCCTCCTGCCGTTCCCGGCCCCGGCCCAGGGGGCAGGATCGGCCTGAGGCCTCCGCACGGGCAGGGCCACCCGCACAGGTAGGGCTGCCCGCGCGGGGCGGCCTCGCGGGCCGCAGGGGGCGGTCCGCGCCGGCAGCCAGACACCCCACCACCGTGGGGACGTAGAGGGGGATGCGATCCGGCATGGCCAATTTCTCGAAGTCGAACGTGCCGCAGTTCTCGGTGGACGTCTACCAGAACGAGTACCTGCCCGAGGGCGGCCGTGAGGTCAACGCCATCGTGACGGTCACCGCGACCGGCGGCGGCACGATCGGGAGCGCGGTCGCCGCGCCCCACCTGTACTCGCCGGGCCAGGGCCCGTCCGCGGCCGTGGCGCTGATGGTCGACTGCTCGGGCTCGATGGACTACCCGCCCACCAAGATGCGCAACGCCCGCGACGCGACGGCCGCCGCGATCGACACCCTGCGCGACGGCGTGCACTTCGCGGTGGTCGGGGGCACGCACGTGGCCAAGGAGGTGTACCCGGGCGGCGGCCGGCTCGCGGTCGCCGACGCCACCACCCGGGAGCAGGCCAAGCAGGCGCTGCGCAAGCTGAGCGCGGGCGGCGGCACCGCCATCGGCACCTGGCTCCGGCTCGCCGACCGGCTGCTGTCCACCGCGGACGTCGCCATCCGGCACGGCATCCTGCTCACCGACGGCCGCAACGAGCACGAGTCGCCGGAAGACCTCAAGGCGGCGCTCGACTCCTGCGCCGGGCGGTTCACCTGTGACGCCCGGGGCGTGGGCACCGACTGGGAAGTGAAAGAAGTCACAGGCATCGCCTCCGCCATGCTCGGCACCGCCGACATCGTCGCCGACCCGGCCGGCCTCGCCGCCGACTTCACGCGGATGATGGAGACGGCCATGGGCAAGGAGGTCGCGGACGTCGCCCTGCGCCTGTGGACCCCGCTCGGCACCACGGTGAAGTTCGTCAAGCAGGTCGCCCCCACGGTCGAGGAGCTGACCGGCCGCCGCACCGAGGCGGGCCCGCGCGCCGGGGACTACCCCATCGGTTCCTGGGGCGACGAGTCCCGTGACTACCACGTCTGCGTGGAGGTACCGGCCGCGAACCTCGGCCAGGAGATGCTGGCCGCCCGGGTCTCCCTGGTCATCCCGGAGCCCGACGGCAGCGTCCAGAACCTCGGCGCGCAGGGTCTCGTACGGGCCGTGTGGACGGACGACATGGCCGCCTCCACGTCGATCAACCCGCAAGTCGCCCACTACACCGGGCAGGCCGAACTGGCACAAGTCATCCAGCAAGGGCTGGATCTGCGCAAAGCGGGAGACTTCGACGGAGCAACGGCCAAACTGGGCCGTGCGGTTCAGCTCGCGGGAGCCTCCGGAAACGCGGATACCGCGAAACTGCTCGCGAAGGTGGTGGACGTCGTCGACGCGGCGGAAGGTACTGTGCGACTGAAAGCGAAGGTCGAGGAGGCCGACGAGATGACTCTCGAGACTCGGTCGACAAAGACCGTTCGTGTAAAGAAGTGACGCAGGACAACACACTCCACAAGCCCGCAAGAGGGGGAAGCTCCGACATGCCGACCTGCCCGAACGGACACCAGTCGGGTTCCGACGACTGGTGCGAGGTCTGCGGTCACCGCATGGCCGGTGCCGTGCCGCCCCCTCCCCCGCCTCCGCCCCCGGGCGGCGGCTACGGCTTCCCGCCGCCCGCCGGCCCCGGTGGCCCCGCCGGCCCCGGCGGGCCTGGCGGGCCTGGCGGGCCTGGCGGCGGTCCCGGTGGCCCCGGCGCCGACCCGCAGCTGTGCCCGCAGTGCCGCACGCCGCGTGAGGGCGGGGCGCCGTTCTGCGAGGAGTGCCGGTGGAACTTCCTCACCAACACCGCCACCTCGTACACCCCGGCCGCCCCGCGCCCGCCGGCGCCCGGTGGTCCGGCGCCGCACTTCCAGCAGCCGCCGGCGGGTCCGTCGTACGGCGGCGGTGACTCGTACGACTACCAGGGCTCCCGCCCGTCCCAGATGAACCGCCCCGCCGAGCCGATCCCGCCGGGGCCGCCCTTCGGCGGCGACCCGTCGGGACCGGGTGGTCCGGGCAGTGGTCCCGGTGGCCCCTCCGGTCCCTTCAACCCCGGTGGCCCGGGTGGTCCGGGTGGTCCGGGTGGTCCGGGTGGTCCGGGCAGTGGCCCCGGCGGCCCGGGCGGTCCGAATGGTCCCTCCGGTCCCTTCAACCCCGGTGGTCCCACCGGCCCCGGTGGCCCCGGTGGTCCGGGCGCTGGTCCCGGTGGTCCGGGCAGTGGCCCCGGTGGTCCGGGCGGCCCGAATGGTCCCTACAGCCCCGGCGGCCCTGGTGGTCCCAGCGGCCCGCACGGTCCCGGCGGCCCCGGAGGCCCTGGCGGCCCGCCGCCCCCGCCCAATTTCGGTGCCGACCCGTCGCGGCCGGTTCCGCCGCCGCCCGGGCCCGTTCCGCCGCCCGGCCCCGGTGGGCCGGGGGGCGCCCCGCAGGCCTACCAGCAGCAGTCCGGTCCGCCGGCCCCGCCCGCCTTCCCGCAGGAGACCAACCGCCCGCAGCCGGGCGGCCCGTCCTTCGGCGGCGGTGACGACGACTGGGTGCTCTCCCCGCCGTCGTCCACCGGACAGGGAGGACCGGGCGGACAGGGAGGACCGGGCGGGCCGAGCCCGGCCCAGGGCAACGGCTACGGCTACCCGCAGCCCGGCGCCACCCAGGCCCCGCCGCCCCCGCCCGGCGGCGGCTACGGGTTCCCGCAGCAGCCTCCGCAGCCCCAGCAGCCGCAGCGGCCCCAGCAGCCGACGACCTGGACGGCGACCATCGGGCCGGACCGCGACTACTTCATGGCGATGATGCAGCGCTCCGGCCCCGAGGCCGCGGGCCTGAACCTGCCCGCGTACTCGCCCGAGCAGCAGCGCACGCTCACCGGCAACCAGTTCACGATCGGCCGCCGCCGGCACTCCACCGGCGACACCCCGGACATCGACCTGGCGGTGCCGCCGGAGGACCCCGGCGTCTCGCACCAGCACGCGGTGCTGGTGCAGCAGCCGGACGGCAGCTGGGCGGTCGTCGACCAGAACTCGACGAACGGCACGACGGTCAACGGCGGCGACGAGCCGATCCAGCCCTTCGTGCCGGTGCCGCTCCAGGACGGCGACCGGGTGCACGTCGGCGCCTGGACGACGATCACGATCCGCCGGGGCTAGTCACCGCCGTACGTCAGGTGAAGGGCCAGGCGTACGGGCCCTCCGGGTCGTCCAGCCAGGCCCAGGCCCGTTCGCCGCTGACGGTGATCCCGTAGCGCTCGCGCCGCGGCGCGTCCTCGCGGTCCCACAGCGCGTACGCCTCCTGCGGGTCGAGGCTGCCCCGGCCGAGCGCCAGCAGGAAGCGGAACAGGTCGTCCTCCCGGGCCCGGCGCGGCACCCCGCCGAGACCGGGCGTCTCCGGCTCGCACCGTTCCGCGCCGCGCAGCGGCACGAAGTACGCGGGCGTGTGCAGGAAGCGGCCCTCGGCGTGCCCGGCGTCGCGGACCGTGAGGACGACCAGTCCCGTGGCGAGCGGGGTCAGGATCCGGCCGCCGGGGCGGCACTGGGCGAGCCAGGCGCGCGGGATCGAGGGCAGCGCGCAGGTGGCGAGGATCCGGTCGTAGGGAGCGCGTTCGGGCACCCCGCGGGCGCCGTCGCCGGTGACCACGGCCGGGTGGTACCCGGCGACGTCCAGGTGCCGGCGGGCCGACTCGGTGATGTCGGCGTCCAGATCGACGGTGGTGACCAGGTCGTCGTCGCCGAGCCGGTGGGCGAGCAGGGCGGCGTTGTAACCGGTGCCGGCGCCGATCTCCAGGACCCGGTCGCCGTCCCTCACGCCCAGCTCCACCAGCATCATCGCCATCAGCGACGGCTGGCTGCTGGAGGAGAGCAGTTCGCCGTCGCGCAGCCGGGTGGCCAGCGGGGTGTCGGCGTAGGCGCCGTGCAGCCAGCGCTCGCGGGCGTGCCGGTCGGGGTGTTCGCCCCAGCGGCGTTCGTAGCCGCCCCGGACGCCGACGTAGTAGTAGGGCACGAAGAGGTGGCGCGGGACCGTCGCGAAGGCCTCCCGCCACACCGGCTCGGCCGCCCAGGCGCCGCTCAGCTCGATCTCCCGCACCAGCTCCGCCCGCGCGGAGGCGGCGAGGCCGTCCAGATCCCGGTGCCCGCCCATGTCTCCACAGTACGGGCCGGGCGACGGACGGTAGAGGTCCTAAGCCTCAAGACCTATGTCCACGCGTCTGAGACCATGGACGACGTGAACGAGATTCGGCGCGGCACGCTTCAGGAGCAGACCTTCTACGAGCAGGTCGGCGGGGAGGAGACCTTCCGCCGGCTCGTCCACCGTTTCTACCAGGGGGTCGCCGAGGACCCGATCCTGCGGCCGATGTACCCGGAGGAGGATCTGGGCCCGGCCGAGGAGCGTTTCGCGCTCTTCCTGATGCAGTACTGGGGCGGCCCGACGACGTACAGCGACAACCGCGGCCACCCGCGGCTGCGGATGCGGCACGCCCCCTTCACCGTCGACCGGGCGGCGCACGACGCCTGGCTGAAGCACATGCGGGTCGCCCTCGACGAGCTGGGACTCTCCGAGGAGCACGAGCAGACGCTGTGGAAGTACCTGACGTACGCGGCGGCCTCAATGGTCAACACCCCGGGATGACCCCGTGACTTGGCGTCGGAATCCGGTCGTCCGGCGCCGGAATCCGGTCACGATCCGGTCAAGTCCGATTACCGGGCGCTTACTTCCGTCCCACTGCCTCTGACAGCATCGCCCGAAGGTCTGGACAACAGTGCCGGGGGCCGGGTGGCGGTTCGGGGGGGGGCTCGCGGGGTTCGTGCTGGCCGTGACGCTGCCGGCGCTGACCTCGTCCCCGGCCGCCGGGGGCCGCGCCCGAGCACTGCCCGCCCCGCTCCGCGCGGGGGCGGACGTCGGGCTGCTGGTGGTCGCGGGCGTCGCCTACTGGCAGCTGTCCCGGCAGACCTCGGGCGCGGTGACCGGGGACGGCACGGGCGCCCTCGGCATCGATCCGCTACTCGTCGCGGCGCCCGCGCCGGCGCTGCTGGCGGGGACGGTGCTGACGCAGCGGCTGCTGCCGCCGGTGGCACGGCTCGCCGAGCGCCGGGCGGCCGGTGGGCGCGGGCTGACCTCGGCGCCGGCGGGCTGGCAGCTCAGCCGCCGCCCGATGCGCGGTGCCGGGCCGGTGCTGCTGCTGGTGCTCGCGGTGGCGCTCGGCATGCTCGCGATCGGCCAGGGCGCGTCCTGGGACCGTTCGCAGGACGACCGGACGGACTTCCGGGCCGGTGCGCCGGTGCGGGTGCTGGCCGCCGGGTCGGCGGGCCCGGGCCGCGCCGAGACGTACGCGGCCGTGCCGGGCGTACGGGAGGTGGCCCCCGCGGCGCGCACGACGCTGCCGCTGTCCGCCGAGCACACCCGGGCCCTCGGCATGCGCGACCGCGTCGCCCTGGAACTGGAACCCGACCACATCGCCGTACGGCCGGACGGCAGCAAGCAGGACTGATCGGGCCGGAGTGATCGGGCCGGAGCGACGACGAACGAGCGGCGACGAACGAGCGGCGTCGGGTCAGCGCACGCTGATGCCCAGCGCCCCGGTTCCCGCCCGGCGCAGGGCGACGGAGCCGTAGGGCGTGCGCAGCCGCAGCCACGCGCCCGAGGAGAACAGCCTGGGCGCGGCCTCACCGGACAGGTACTCCCCGGCAGGCGCCCGCAGGAACCCCAGTGACTGGGCCGCGTGCACGGCCCGCACCGGCAGCCCGGTGTCCCCGACCGTCCGGGACCATATCTCCCGCCCGATCCGGTCCAGCTCGGCCCGCGTACGGCCCTCGGGCGCCAACTCGCCCGTGCGGGAGCGGAACTCCGCCACCGCGGCGGCGACCAGTGCGCGCAGGGCGTCCGGGGCGGGCAGCCCCGGCTCGGGCCGCCAGCCGCCGCGCGGGGGGAGTACGCCGGCCCACGGAGGCCCGGTCACCGCACCCGGCACGCCGGCGGTGGCAGCCGCCCCGTCCACCGTCTCCAGCAGCTCACCGGCGGACACGGTCACGTCCAGCGTGGCGTCGAGCCCGTTCTCGTACGGCTTGGCCAGCCGCACCGCGCGCACGGCCAGCACCTCGAAGGAGGGCGGCCGGCCGAAGACGGCGAGGGCGGTACCGGCCGCCTGGAGGCGCACCGACGCCGAACGGTCGTAGTGGAGCAGGCGGGAGAGGAAGGCGGCGAGATCCGCGGCCTCCCCCTCGTCGGCCAGATGGAGCACCGTCATGCGGCGACGGCCTCCTCCTTGTCGTCCGTGTACTCGCGAAGGAACTCCCGTTCCTCCGCGGTGATCCGGCGCGGCATCTGCGTCTCGAAGTCGAACGGCACGATCACCGTCGAGGCGCGGACGTAGACCTGGTCGCCGTCCTTGACCTCGTAGGTGAGCGTGAAGGAGGCGGCCCTTATCTCCGTGACCCACAGCTCGATGTCGACCGGGTGGTGCCGGTGGACGAGCTGCCGCTTGTAGTCGATCTCATGGCGTGCCACCACGGACCCCTGCTTGAAATCCTTCTCCGGGCGGAACAGGAAGTCGATACGGGCCTCCTCCAGGTAGCGGAGGAAGACCACGTTGTTGACGTGGCCGTACGCGTCCATGTCCGCCCAGCGCAGTGGGCAGCGGTAGATGTGCCGCAAGATCGATCAGCCCCGGGTCAGCTTCTTGTAGGTGGCGCGGTGCGGACGGGCCGCGTCCGCACCGAGCCGCTCGACCTTGTTCTTCTCGTACGAGTCGAAGTTGCCCTCGAACCAGAACCACTTGGAGTCACCCTCGTAGGCGAGGATGTGGGTGGCGACGCGGTCCAGGAACCACCGGTCGTGGGAGACGACCACGGCGCACCCGGGGAACTCCAGGAGGGCGTTCTCGAGGCTGCTGAGGGTCTCGACGTCGAGGTCGTTGGTCGGCTCGTCGAGGAGGAGCAGGTTGCCGCCCTGCTTGAGGGTGAGCGCGAGGTTGAGCCGGTTGCGCTCACCGCCGGAGAGCACGCCGGCCGGCTTCTGCTGGTCCGGCCCCTTGAACCCGAAGGCGGAGACGTACGCCCGCGAGGGCATCTCGACCTGGCCGACGTTGATGTAGTCCATCTCGTCGGAGACGACCGCCCAGAGCGTCTTCTTGGGGTCGATGTTCTCGCGGCTCTGGTCGACGTAGGAGATCTTGACGGTCTCGCCGACCTTGATGGAGCCGGAGTCCGGCTCCTCGAAGCCCTGGATCATCTTGAAGAGGGTGGTCTTGCCGGCGCCGTTGGGGCCGATGACACCGACGATGCCGTTGCGCGGCAGCGTGAAGGAGAGGTCGTCGATGAGGACCTTGTCGCCGAAGCCCTTGGTGAGGTTGTTGACCTCGACGACGACGCTGCCCAGGCGCGGACCCGGCGGGATCTGGATCTCCTCGAAGTCCAGCTTCCGCATCTTGTCGGCCTCGGCGGCCATCTCCTCGTACCGCGCGAGACGCGCCTTGGACTTGGCCTGCCGCCCCTTGGCGTTCGACCGCACCCACTCCAGCTCGTCCTTGAGCCGCTTGGCGCGCTTGACGTCCTTCTGGCCCTCGACCTTGAGGCGGGTCTGCTTGGTCTCCAGGTACTTGGAGTAGTTGCCCTCGTAGCCGTGCAGCCGGCCGCGGTCGACCTCGCAGATCCAGCCGGCGACGTTGTCCAGGAAGTACCGGTCGTGGGTCACGGCCACGACGGTGCCCTCGTACTTGGCGAGGTGCTGCTCCAGCCAGTTGACGGACTCGGCGTCGAGGTGGTTGGTGGGCTCGTCGAGCAGCAGCAGGTCGGGCGCCTCCAGCAGCAGCTTGCACAGCGCCACACGCCGCTTCTCACCACCGGAGAGGTTGACCACGGGCCAGTCACCGGGCGGGCAGCCCAGCGCGTCCATGGCCTGCTCCAGCTGGGCGTCGAGGTCCCAGGCGTTGGCGTGGTCCAGCTCCTCCTGGAGCTTGCCCATCTCCTCCAGCAGCGCGTCCGAGTAGTCGGTCGCCATCTGCTCGGCGATCTCGTTGAACCGGTCGAGCTTGCCCTTGACCTCGGAGACGCCCTCCTGGACGTTCTCCAGGACGGTCTTCTCCTCGTTGAGCGGGGGCTCCTGGAGCAGGATGCCGACCGTGTAGCCCGGCGACAGGAACGCGTCGCCGTTCGAGGGCTGCTCAAGCCCCGCCATGATCTTCAGAACGGTCGACTTACCGGCACCGTTCGGTCCGACCACACCGATCTTCGCGCCGGGCAGGAAGCTCAGGGTGACGTCATCAAGGATCACCTTGTCGCCGTGCGCCTTGCGCGCCTTGCGCATGGTGTAAATGTACTCAGCCAAGAGAAACCGTCCGGCAGCTTGATCAGGCAGTGGGCAGATACACCCCATCTTGCCGCACCGCCACCCCTGGGAGGAAACGCGTATGGGACGGGCCCTCTGACCTGGTGCTTCCCAGATGGCACCACCGTCCGGGGGGGGCGACGTGCGCGTGTCCCCTCCGTGCGGACGGATCACGGGTGTGCCGGCATCCGCCGCCGCAGGGTGTCGTAGATGGGCTCGCTCCCCAGCCGGTCCGCGGTCAGTGTCGCGGCGAAACAGGCGATGAGGAGCGGGATGAGGAGCGGGAGGGTGCCGGTCATCTCCACGACCAGTACGACGCCGGTGACCGGCGCACGTACGACCCCGGCGAACAGGGCGGCCATCCCCGCGACCACGAACGCGCCCGGGCCGGCCGACTGGTCCGGCAGCAGCGGCGCCGCGACCGCGTGCGCGAAGGTCCCCCACAGGGCACCCAGGGCCAGCAGCGGAGCGAACAGCCCGCCAGGGGTCGCGGCCGCGTAGCTCAGCGGCCCCGCCACGAACCGGACGGCGATATAGACCGCCAGCACCGTCAACGCGGGACTCTCGCCCACCAGGAGCCGCTCGCTCAGCGGATCTCCGCCCCCGGCCAGTAGCGGGCCGGACGCCATCAACAGACCGATGACAGCGCCGATGGCGGCCGCCCGGACCACGAGCGGCACCCGTGTGAGCCGGTCGCACACCCTCAGCATCCCTACGACGAGACCGTTGTAGGCCGCGCCCAGCGCCCCGGCCACCGCGCCGAACAGGAGGAAGACGGGCAGCAGCCACACCGGCGGGACCGGTACGGCGGATACCGGGAAGACCGGCGCGTCGCCCACGACGAACCCGGAGCACGCGACCGCGGTGGCCGTGCCCACGAGAGTGAGCAGCACCAGGCGGGGTCGGATCGTGCGGGTCACCTCCTCGCAGACGAACAGCAGCCCGCCGAGCGGGGCGGTGAACGCCGCGGCCAGGCCCGCGCCGCCGAGCGCGGCATGCAGCAGCCGGGCGTCCTGTGCGCCCAGTCGGGTACGGCGGCCCGCCTCGGACCCGATCACGGCTCCCATGTGCACGATCGGGCCCTCCCGCCCGAGCACCAGGCCCGAGCCCATGGCGATGAGACCGCCGAAGAACTTCGCCGGCAACAGCCACAGCGAACGGGAGCCGGTTCCGGCCTCCCCACGCCACACCGCTTCGACGTGCTGGATCCCGCTGCCCGCCGCGTGTGGAACCCGCTGCGCGATCGCGCACGCCACCGCCGCGCCCACCGCCGCGAGCGCCACCGGAATCAGCCATCCCGGGCCACCGAAGCCCGAGGCAGCCTCCAGTACCGCGACGCGCAGCCGGTCGGCGCGCTCCAGAGACCACCGGAACGCCCCGCCGACCAGCCCCACCAGACAGCTTGCTGGTACCAGGACGAGGTAGACACGGGAACCCGCCCGGACCCGGCCGGCCGTCAAGCCCGCCCCGGACGACCGGGGCCGAGCAGAGTACCGGGCATGTAACGCCTCCCCACGGAGCCGTGCTGGACATCCGTCCGAGCTTGGACCCGCCGGCCGCCCACCACGGGGAAGCTCGCCGAGCCCGCACCCCAAGGCGCCCGACCGGACCTCCGTGAGGTCGCCGTCAGGGGGTACCGGGGGACCGGCCGGCCCCCTTCGGGACGAGGCAAGTGACACGCCGTCCGCGCCGCACCGCCACCCCTGGACGGAAACCCGTGCCCCGGGCCGCTGCTACGGGCGGCGGCCGGTGCGTACGGATGGTGACGTCGCGGTCATTGTTCGGTCTTCCTGCGGAGGAGCAGCAGGACCGCGCCGCCGATCACGACCAGGCCGATGGCCGCGCCGCCGATCAGGGGCGTCACTCCGGAGCTGCCGGTCTCGGCGAGGTTGGGGTCCGGGGTGGGGCTTGGGGTGACGACCTTGGTGGGGGCCGGTTCGCCGAGGGGGCGGGTCGTGTCGGCCAGTGCGGCGCTTCGGGTGCGGCAGTCGAGTACGCCGGTGAAGCGCTGCTCGAAGCCGGCCGGGCCGCGGACGGTGAAGTCGTAGGCGCGGTCCTCCGGCAGCGGGACCGTCACCGTCCGGGACTCGCCGGGCGCGATGGTGTACTCGGTGTCCAGGAGTTCGAAGGTGAAGGGTTCGTCGCCCTCGTTGAGCGCGGTGATGTCCAGAGCGCCCTCGGCGCAGTTCTTCGTCGCGGACAGGGCGGGTATCGCGCCCTGGTCGGCCCAGGTGGCGGTGGCCGTCGCCGCGACCGTGGACTCGCTGGAGCCGGCCAGGATCTGGGTCTGGCTGCGGCTCTCGGAGGCGAGGGCGCGGCCGACCGGCACGGTGGTCGAGGCCTGGACCGTCAGCTCGGCGGTGCCCGCCGCCGCGTCCTCGGGCACGTCGAAGAAGATCTGGGTGCCGTCGGTGACGGAGGTGACCGGCTCGCCCTTCTTGTCGACGATCCGCACCCCGCCCGCGGTGGCGTCGACCGGTGGCGTCACCGTCGCCCCGCCGGCGTTGGTGCGCACCGTGACCGGGCCGAGCCGCTCACCGGGGCGGCCCGAGACCGCGGGCGGGTCCAGGGTGAGCGACGCCGCGGGCTCCGTGAGGTCGCGGGCGTTCTTCTCCAGGTAGTCGGCGAGCCGCTCCGCCTGGGGGTCGACGGCGTCGACGGCGGTGTCGTCCGAGTAGCGCCAGATGGCGACCTGTGTGCCGGCGGCCGCGTCCTGCTCGGTGAGGCCGCCGCGGACGCCCGCCTTCTTGGCGAGTGCGGCGAGGTCGTTGACCTGGGGGTAGGAGTTCCGCAGGATCCAGCGGATGCGGCCGGCGTCCTTGTTGGTGCCCAGTGACGTGCCGCTCCACGGGGTCTCGTGGTACTTGGCGTCCTTCTGCGTCGGGTTCTGGATGTCGACGCAGTACGTCTGCAGCATGCCGCCGCCCTCCACGGACATCTCGAACAGGCCGGCCGGCACCTCCTGGTCGCCGCCCTCGCCATGGATGACCGCGGTGCCGTGCGCCTTGAGTCCGCCTATGGTGGCCGTCGCCCCGCCCTGTCCCCGCGCCGCCGCGTCCTGGGCGGCGGCCGCCGGGCCGGCACCGGTCACCACGCCCGCGACGGCGAGCGCGGACACCAGTGCCGCGGTGGCGCGGCGCGCCGCCCCTCGGCCGGGCAGAGACAGCGCGGTGAGCGAAGAAAACACCAAATTCCCCTTCGAGCAGGACCCGTTGACGTGGGGGGCACGGTCCCACCAGCAGAATCACCAGCCCCACAGGGCTCGTTCGGCATCCTAAGGACCTGACACACCGTGCTTGCCGGTGATGTTGGTCCACGCGGTGATCCGACTCGGAATCGTTATCGCCGACAGGGCAGGTGAGCAGGGCTTATCGACAAATCCACCCGGGTCCACGCGGGGCGCACTCGCCGATAAGCCGCACTTCGGTCAGTTCCGGCGGGCCGTCGGAGTCATGCCACCGCGGCGGCGGGTTCCGGCCGCTGTCCGGCGTTGTCCGCGCCGGCCGACTCCCCCGCCGGTGTCTCCCAGTTGGGCTCCGGCTGCGGTGGGGAGGCCGCCGTCTCCGCCTTCCCGGTGCGCCGGAACGCCGCCGTGCCGCGCGCGAGGTCGTGACCGATCGCCACCGCGTCGATGTCCGCCGAGGTCCAGTTCTGCCCCTCGCGCACGTCCGTGCGCACCTTCAACCGGCCCTGTACGACGACGGGTTCGCCCACCGCCAAGGACGCCGAGACGTTGGCGGCGAGCTGCCGGTTGGCCCACACCGTGAAGAAGTTGGTGTGGCCGTCGGTCCACGCGCTCTTCTCGCGGTCCCAGTAGCGCGCGGTGACCGCCAGCCGGAACCGCGCCGACGGTCCGTTCGCCAGGTTCCGGAACACCGGCTGCGTGGCCACGTTGCCGACGGCGCAGATCATCGTCTCGTTCATCGGAGTCCTCCCTCCCGTACGGGCGCTTCCCGTACGGCTGCGTCCGGCGCGGCCGCGTCGCGTTCCCGCACGCCGCCGCTGCCGCGACGACCGCGTCCGTCGCGATCGCCGCGAAGCCAGACTGCCTCCGTCCGGGCCGGGCCCGCTGCGGGCTGTGGACCGTCCCGGCGCCTGTGGAGAACTCCGTCACCCCGGCGAGTGGGAGCTCCGGACGGCAACGACGCCCGCGGCCCGCGCCGTCGGCCCCCAGCCCTACCTCGCCGCGGCCCCCCGGCCCCGCTACCTCGCCGCAGCCCCGGCCTCCGCTACCTCGCCGCGGCCCCCGCCCCCGTGACCCGTCCGTACTGCTCCCGCACCTCCCGGTACCGCAGCAGCTCCGCCGCCAGCGGATCCAGCACCCTGGCCCGGCCGCACCCGGCGGCCGCCTCCCGCAACAGGCGTTCCGCCTCGTGGCCGTAGCGCCGTGCCGGTCCGCGTGCCGCGATGCGGCAGCTCCACTCGATGAGGGGGCCGCCGATGATGCCGGCCACCATCAGCAGCACCGGCACGCCCAGGTTGGGCGGCACGAAGCCGATGATCTGGCCCAGCAGCCACAGGCCGCCCACCACCTGCAGCAGGGTCATGGCCGCCTGGGCCAGCACGGCCACCGGCCACCAGCCCGGCCGCGGCGGACGCCCCGGCGGCAGCCCCGTGCGCACCGCCAGTTCGTCGAGGGCCTCGGGCAGCCCCTGGGCGCCGCGGACGGCCGCCTCGCGCATCGCCTGCGCCCACGGCGCCGGCAGCCCGGCCGACGCCCGCTCCGACACCGTACGCACCGCCTGCTCGACGCGCTGACGGGCCGTGGCCTCTTCGTCCGCCTGGGCGCGCAGCGGGAGCCGCCCCGTGGGGGGTTCGCGCCGGTCGTGGTACCAGCGCCACAGCCGCAGCCAGGGCGTGCCGCACGCGCGGTTGGCGTTGCGCAGCCAGGAGCGTTCGGCCGCCTCGCCCGCCGCGGTGGCACCCACCGCGTCCGCGAGCCGGTCCGCGAACTCCTCCCGTGCCTCCTCGCTGAGCCCGGTCCGCCGCCCGGTGACGTACACGGGACGCAGGCGCCAGGCGGCGGCGTCCACGTCGGCCGAGATGCGGCGCGCGGGGGCCTGCCGCTCGGCGACGAACTGGCCGAGCGCCTCGCGCAGTTCGCCGATGCCGTCGCCGGTGAGGGCGGACAGGGCGAGCACGGTGGCGCCGGGTTCGCCGTACTCCCCCAGCGCGATGCCGTCCTCGTCGAGCAGCCGCCGTAGGTCGTCCAGGACCTGTTCGGCCGCCTCCCCGGGCAGCCGGTCGACCTGGTTGAGGACGACGAGGGTGACCTCCGCGTGGCCCGCCATCGGCCGCAGATAGCGCTCGTGGAGCACGGCGTCGGCGTACTTCTCCGGGTCCACGACCCAGATGACGGCGTCGACGAGCGCCAGGATGCGGTCCACCTGCTCGCGGTGCTGCACGGCGGCCGAGTCGTGGTCGGGCAGGTCGATCAGGACCAGCCCGCGCAGCGGCGAGTCGGCGTCCGGGTGCTGGAGCGGGCGGCGCCGCAGCCTCCCTGGGATGCCGAGCCGGTCCAGGAGGCTGGCCGCGCCGTCGCTCCAACTGCACGCGATGGGCGCCGCGGTGGTCGGCCGGCGGACGCCCGTCTCGGAGATCGTGACACCGGCGAGCGTGTTGAACAGCTGCGACTTGCCGCTGCCGGTCGCGCCCGCGATGGCCACCACGGTGTGCTGCCCGGAGAGCCTGCGCCGCGCGGCGGCCTCGTCGAGGACCCGGCCCGCCTCGGCCAGCGTCCCGCTGTCGAGCCGGGTACGGGAGAGGCCCACCAGCTCGCGCAGCGCGTCAAGGCGCGACCTGAGCTGCCCGTCGTACGCCAGCGGCATGAGGGCCGAGGAACTGGCGGGCCTGCTCGGCACGATGCTGAACTGCTCCGCCCCGCTGTTCTCGTCCACCCGCCGCGCGATCAGCCCGTCGCCCCAGGCGCCCTCCTCCCCGCCCCCGGGCCCGGACGAACCGCCGGCCACGTCCTCCGTACGCGCGCTGCCTTCCGTACGCTCCACGCGCTCGTCCCCGCGGTCCCGGTCCCGGTCCCGGTCCCGATCCCGGTCCGTACGGCGGGACTCCCCGCCGTCCCGCACGCGCGCGTGGGAGCCGCGTGCGCGCTCGCTCTCGTCCTTGTCGGCGCCCCGCTCCGGGCCCCGGCCGTCCCCGGAACCTGTCCGGCCTGTCCGGCCCGTCCTGCCCGTCCGGTCCGCCTGGCCTTTCCGGCCTGCTTCCTCCGTCGTGTGGTCGGTGTGCTCGGTGGGGTCCTGGTCAGTGACGGCGGTCACCGGTCACCTCTCCTTCTGCAGTACGGACAGCGCGGCGATGAGTTCGGCCTGCGGCTCGGGATGCACCTCCAGCCCGTCGAGCGGAGCCAGTCGGCGTTCTCGCTCGATGTGCACGACCCGGTCCACGTGTTCGTCGAGCAGCCGCCCGCCCCGGTCGCGCAGCCGCAGCGCGCCGTGGGCACCGATCCGCTCGGCGAGCCGCTCCCCGGCGATGCGCGCGCGCCGCCCGCCCAGCAGCACGGTGGCTACCAGGGCGGCGACCACCCCCGGGTCCGGTGCCATGCTCCGGTCGAGCCGGCCCACCTCCTCCTCGGCGTACTCCTCCAGCTCGCGCCGCCACCGCCGTACGGCCATCCCGATGCGGTGCTCGGCGGTCTCCGGCGCCGGGTCGCGGTCGGCGAGTTCCGGAGCGGCGGCCGCCGGTTCGCGCTGCCAGGCCTCGTCGACGCGTTCGTCGGCGGCGGTGACGGCGCACAGCAGCAGGGCGCTCAGGCTCTCCACCAGCGAGTCGAGGAGTTCCTCGGGGGAGCAGTCGAGGGGAAAGGCCCGCCACCGCTTCAGCGCGTCCCCGGCGAGTACGGCACCCGCCTGCAACCGCCCCCGCACGCGCGCGTGCTCGCCGTCGTACGCACCGTCGACGGCGGCGGTGAGCCGCAACGCGGCGGCGTACTGGGCGGCGGAGGCGCCGGCCAGTTCGGGCATCCGGGACTTGAGGGAGTCCAGGATGCCGTGCGCCGTACGGGCCATGGCGTGGTGCCGGGCCTCGAGATCCTGTGCCCGGTGGACGAGCCAGGCCCGCAGCGGCGCCACCGCGCTGGCCGGCAGCAGGCCGCCGCCCCAGGCGGACTCGGGCAGCTCGGGCACGGTGAAGCGGGGCACCTCGCCGAGTCCGGCCTTGGTGAGCAGCGCCCCGTACTGCCGCGACACCTCGGACACCACCTGGTGGGGCACCCGGTCGAGCACGGTGACCAGGGTGGCGTCGTACTCCTTGGCGGTGCGCAGCAGATGCCAGGGCACGGCGTCGGCGTACCGGGCGGCCGTGGTGACCATCACCCAGATGTCGGCGGCGCAGATCAGCTCGGCGGCCAGGACGCGGTTGTCGGCGACGAGGGAGTCGATGTCGGGCGCGTCCAGGAGGGCGATGCCGGGCGGCAGGGTGTCGGCGGTCTCGACGCGCAGTACGCGCGCGGGGTTCTCGCCCGGCAGGAGCAGGTCGTCGTCCGGTTCCCGGTGGGGCACCCACACGCGCGTGAGGTCGGGCAGCACCCGCATGCCGCTGAACCAGTGGTGGTCCTCCGGATGGCACACCAGCACCGGCGTCCGGGTCGTGGGCCGCAGCACACCCGCCTCGCTGACCCGCCGCCCCACGAGGGAGTTCACCAGCGTGGACTTCCCGGCGCCGGTGGATCCGCCCACGACGGCCAGCAAGGGCGCTTCGGGCTCCTTCAACCGGGGCACCAAGTAGTCGTCGAGCTGTGCGAGCAGTTCGTCGCGGTTGGCACGCGCGCGTGGGGCCCCCGCCAGGGGCAGCGGGAAGCGTGCGGCCGCGACACGGTCGCGCAGGGCGGAGAGTGCGTCGAGCAACTGAGGCCGTACGTCCAAGGTCACCACATGTGAAGAATGCCCAATTTTAGGGGAATTCTGAAGCATATGAGTATGTCTGCGCGCCGACCAGACACTCCGGGCGGAAGGGACTACTGGGACGTGAGGGCAGTCCAGGCATAACGAGTGCACAACACCCGATGCGCGAGACGCCAAAAGCGATGCACGATTCGTACCTGCCTGCGATTATCAGGACCGCTTCACCGAACCTCCACATCGAGCCACGGAGGCGAAGCATCAGGGACATGGAGCCGGGAGCCCTATCCTTGTCCCCGGCATCGTCACGGATCAGCCCACACCCGGGCACCACGACCGAGGCCACCACACCTGGCCCCCGTAGCTCAGTGGATAGAGCAGGCGCCTTCTAAGCGCTTGGCCGCAGGTTCGAGTCCTGCCGGGGGCGCCACTGCCCGTTTGGCGGGAGGGACCGGACGACGTGCGACTGCGCTGCGCGGTGCTCGACGACTTCCAGCAGGTGGCGACCGAGATCGCCGACTGGTCCCCGGTCGCGGACGACGTGGACGTTGTGTCCTTCGACACTCATCTCGGCGACGAGGACGCCCTCGCCGAGGCGCTCGCCGACGTGGACATCGTGGTCACGCTGCGGGAACGCGTGCCCTTCCCCGGGTCACTGATCGCCCGGCTGCCCCGGCTGAAACTGATCGTCGCCTCGGGCATGCGCAACAGCGTGATCGACTACGCCGCCGCGGACTCCCACGGCGTCACCGTGTGCGGTACGGCCTCCTCCTCGACCCCGCCCGTGGAACTGACCTGGGCCCTGCTGCTGGGCCTGGCCCGCGGCATCGTCCAGGAGGGCAACGCGCTGCGCGAGGGCGGCCCCTGGCAGCAGACGGTGGGCGCCGACCTGCACGGCCGGCGGCTCGGACTGCTGGGCCTCGGCAAGATCGGCGGCCGGGTCGCGCGGGTCGGCCTCGCCTTCGGCATGCGGGTGAGCGCGTGGAGCCAGAACCTCACCCGGGAGCGCGCCGACGAGGTCGGCGTCGAACTCGCCCCCTCCAAGGAGGAGCTCCTGCGGGCCGCCGACTTCGTCTCCGTCCACCTGGCGCTCGGCGACCGCACCCGCGGCCTGCTCGGCCCCGCCGAACTGGCCCTGCTCAAGCCGACCGCCTACCTGGTCAACACCTCGCGCGCGGCGATCGTCGACCAGAACGCCCTGCTCGCCGCGCTGCACGAGGGCCGGATCGCCGGTGCGGGCGTGGACGTCTTCGACACCGAGCCGCTCCCCGCCGACCACCCGATGCGCACCGCCCCGCGCCTGCTCGCGACGCCGCATCTGGGCTATGTCTCACGGGCCAACTACGCCACGTACTACGGGCAGGCGGTCGAGGCGATCCAGGCGTATCTCGCGGGCTCGCCCGTACGCCGCCTGCCCGCGCCCGCGCCCCCGGAGCCGGCTCCGGCTCCGGCTCCGGCTCCAGCTCCAGCTCCAGCTCCAGCTCCCGCTTCAGCTTCAGCTGCGGCTGCGGCTCCAGCTCCCGCTTCAGTTGCCGCTGCGGCTGCGGCTGCGGCTCCGGACGCTCAGGCGATTCCCGCCCGGGCGGACTCCGCCGGGCGCCAGTAGATTCCGCCGCTCCGGCGCAGGTGGTCGAGGTCCACCAGATGGCGCCGGAGCGTCACATGGTCGACGTCGCCGTCCTCGCACCACGCCCGGAGCTTCTCGTCGACGGTGCGCTCCGGATACTCCGCGCCGGGCTCGAAGGTCTGCTCGGCGATGTGCCGCAGCACCACCTTCTTACGTGTCCAGCGCGCGGGGAGGCGGACCAGCCGCCCGTCCTTCACGAAGGTCCGGACGATCATGCCGGCCGCCCGGTCGTCTTCGCCCGCCTCGGAATTCACGGCGGCCTCCGCCGCCGGTCGGCCCGCGCGGGCCAGGTCCCTGAAGCGGTCATGGGCGACGACGAGTTCGCCGCCGTCCCCGAGCGTCACCACGCCCTGCTCCCGCAGTCGGCGCAGCGCGGCGGCCGTGTCCTTGGCGGACAGGCCGGCCGTCTCCGCCACCTGTGCGGCGCTGCCCGCCCCCAGGGCCACGGCCGCGAAGGCCCGCACCCGGCCCTCCTCGGCGAACAGGCCGGGCAGTGCGGACAGCGCGGATTGCGCGGACGGCGCGGATTGCGCAGACGGCGCAGACGGCTCCGGCGTTTCCATGAACCGGTCGGGTTGGTCGTTAACCATGCCCGGAGGCTAGTGGACACCCCGGCGCGGAGCGGAGCGATTTTCCGCCCCCGGGCGACCCATCGCCACCCTTCTGTTCAAAAAGGGTGATCCTCACATTCCTCCCGTGACCCGTTCGCGACCTGCTGCGTTGGACCGGCAGTGCGGTGGCACGTCCTGCCGCCGCGCTCCCCGAGTCAGAAGGAGAACGTGATGTCTCGCATCGCGAAGGCCGCCGGCGTCGTACTCGGCGCCGGCGCTGTGGTGCTCAGCGGCACCGGCCTGGCCATGGCGGACGCGGGCGCCGAGGGCGCGGCCGTCGGCTCGCCCGGCGTCCTGTCCGGCAACGTCGTCCAGGTCCCGGTCCACGTGCCGGTCAACGTCTGCGGCAACACCATCAATGTGATCGGCCTGCTCAACCCGGCCTTCGGCAACGCCTGCGAAAACGGCGACGACGACAAGAAGGACGAGAGCGACAAGCACGGCGAGGACGGCAAGAACGAGGACGGCGAGAACGGCGGCTACGGCGGCTGAGTCCCGTAGGCACCAGGAGAGCCCCGGCCTTCCCGGCCGGGGCTCTCCCCATGTCCGCACCGACCGCTCGGGACCGCCCGGGACCGCTCGGGACCGGTCGGGACCGGTCGGGACCGCTCGGGACCGCTCGGGACCGGTCGCTCAGCCGTACCGGTAGATCCGGCTGTGGTCCTCCAGCTCGTCCGGCGTCACGTCCCACGGCGGCAGCCTCTCGTGCCGTGCGACGATCCGTCCGCGCTGTGCGCTGCCCCGGCCCGGCGGCTCGGCGGGCTGGTAGCGGGCGCCGCGGTGCCGGGCCTGCCAGCGGGACCACTGGAGGTCGACGAAGGCGTGGTGCAGCCAGAACACCGGGTCGTTGACGGACGCGCCGCCGACCATGGCCCCGCCGACCCAGCGGTGCACGCGGTTGTGGTTGCGCCAGGAGACGCTGCCCCGGCCGGTCCCCCACCCCTCCAGCTTGTTCCGGAACCCCTTGCGGACCGTGGAGTCCCAGGGCGCGGTGTCGTACGCCGGGTCGTCGAGCGCCCACTCCAGGTCGCTCTCGGTGGGCAGCGCGATGGGATCCTGGGCGCGGCCGAGGTCCCGGGTGAGGTACTCGGTGTCGGTGATGTTCTCCTTGAGGGTCCAGTTGCCCTCGGCGTGGGCGAACGGCCCGGTGGTGACCCGGTGGTCGGAGCGCCGCCCGGTGCCGCCGAGGAGGTCGGCGGTCCACGGCGCCGACTTGGTGGTGCGGTCCTTCGTCCAGTCCCAGTACGGCACGGTGACCGACGAGTCGACCCGGCGCAGCGCCTCCTCCAGGTCCAGCAGGAACCTGCGGTGCCAGGGCAGGAAGGACGGCGCCATGTGCGCCGTACGCAGTCCGTCCTCGCCGTCGGAGACGTAGTACTCGATGTGGGTGCGCACGAACTCGTCGTACTCGCCGCGCCGTTTGATCTCCAGCAGGGCCTTGACGAACCGTCGCTTCTCGGTGCGGGTCAGCGTGCTGACGTCCTTACGCGTGTACGCCATGGTGCCCCCCGGAGTGGCCCTGGCCGGCGGCGGCCGGCGTGTCGCGCAGGTGCTCGCCGGGGCCGAGTTCGTCGACGGCACCGCGGGCCGCGGCAAGGGGGGTGGGGTACGACCGGTAGTGGTCGATCATGCTCAGCCAGCTGCCGTCGGCCCGGCGCATCAGGTGCAGCGGGCGGCCGTCCACGGTGACGTGCCAGGTGCCGGCACCGACGGCCCGGCCCGCGGCGGACCGGATGCCGCGGATACGACGGCCCCGGTAGGTCTCGTCGAACGAGGTGCTCCCGGCCGGCTCGCCGGCGTGCGGCTCGGGGCGCGCGGGCCCCGCCCCGCCCCCGGTGGCGGCGGCCTCGGCCGCCCGGGAGGGCCGGGAGGCGGCGACCAGGGGGGCCAGCGTCACGGCGAGGGCCGGGGCGAGCAGCCGCCTCATCAGCTGCCGCCGGCTTCCGGACGCCGGCCCGACTCTCGCCGGGCCCTCCCCCTGGTGATCCCGCTGGAGATCCCGCTGGTGATCCCGCTGGTGATCCCGCTGCTGCTCCGCGTCGTTCGCCGCTCCGCCCGCGTTGACGACCATGGCTCGCTCCTCGTCCGGTTCCGGTGGTCCGCACCGATAACCGGCCGACGGGCTCCACGGTCACCGCTCGCAGGGCCAGTCGGAGCACGGGCCGGCCCCGGGCAGCGAGGCGCGGCGGGCCGTTGCGGTACTACAACCCCGGCACTACAACCCCGGCCCGACGCCCAGGTCGGCCACGGGAACCGTCTGGACCACCGGGGCCAGCAGCCCGGCCTGCGGGAGCTTGGCCGTCGGCAGGCCGAGGGCGTCGGGGTTCGGCGCGGTGAGCGGGGCGTCCAGGGACAGGCCCGGCGCCAGGGTCCGCAACCCGGCGGCGGGGGCGTCGACGGCGGCGTGGTCGAAGTCGTCACCGAGGACGCGCGGCAGCGGCTGACGCAGGTCGGCGCCGGGCAGCCCGCCGTGCACCGGCAACTGCGGCAGCGTCCGCTCCGGCAGCAGTCGGCCCTCGACGTACCGCGGGCCTTCGGGCGCGCCGGCCGTCGGCACGGGCAGCTCGCCGGCCACCTCGGGCAGTTCCATGCCGAGGGCCGTCTCCGCGCCGTCCAGCGGCACCGGCACGGGGATCGCGCCGGCCGCGGCGGCGGGGGTCGCGGCTGCGCCCACGGCGGCCGCCACACCGGTGACGACGGCGGCCAGGGTTCGTCTGGTGGTCGACTTCATTTCAGGCACGGTCCCTTTCGAGAATGCGAGAAGAACGGTGAAAAGGCGGGGCGGGGTGGCTCAGCCGCCCAGCGGGAGGCCGCCGAGCAGGCCGCCCTCGGAGTTCAGGTCGGTGGTCGCGCCCTTCACGGTGTGCAGCACGGACTCCTTGTTCTCGGTGTCGAGCGCGTCCGACTGGTGCTTGAGCGGCATCACGTCGATGGGTTCCGCGGTGAGCGCGTTCACGGCGCCGTTGAGGCTGGTGGGCGTGATGTCGGCGGCGTCGTAGGCGAACGCGGGCGCGGCGGATCCGGCGGCGACCAGGGACCCGGCGACGACAGCGGCGGCCTTGAGGGACTTCATCGTGTTCCTTTCTTCGGCAACTCGTGTTACCGGACGAAATGCTGACGCCGTGCCTAACGACCTGCACCGGGCACGGAAACCCCGCGTCCGGAAGACATATGAGATCTCCGGAGGGCCGAATGGAAAGGAAAGGGAATGGAGAATGGCGAAGGGACGTTGGGGGCCCCCCCTGGAGGGGGGGGGGAGGGGCGGAGCGAAATGGGGGGTGGGGGGGGGGGGGGTGGAGGGGGGGGGGCGGGGCGCTGCGCGACCGGGCCGTCGAGGTACCGCGCCGGATCGCCGCGGCGACCGGCCTGGACCTGGCGG
>NZ_JBHJRX010000022.1:110570-132896 GCF_042268605.1 Streptomyces sp. NPDC056296
TCGGTATTTCCTAGGGTTTCCAAGAGAAAAGGAGGGGGGCGAAGAAGGGGGGGAGGCCCTTCAGCCCCTCCTGGGGGGGGTGCCGCCACGGCCCGGAACGCCGTGGGCGTCAGGAGGGGTTGGCCGGCAGCGGGTTCGCCGGTACCGCGGCTTCCGGCGCGGCGACCTCCGGCGTGGTGGCTTCCGGCGTGGTGGCTTCCGGCGTGGTGGCTTCCGGCGTGGTGGCTTCCGGCGCGGCCGGCAGTGCGGGCAGACCGGCCAGGTCGGCGGCGGGCAGCCCGCTGCCGACCAGGGTGGCGGCGACGACGTTGACGACGCCGGTCACCACGTTCTCGACGGCCGGGCTCACCTGTTCGGCGGTACCGGAGGTGGTGGCCTCGACCAGGGCGTCGATCTGCTTCTGCAGAGCGGCGTACGACTGGGCGGCCAGGTCGGCCGCCGCCGCGGTCTCGTCACTGCTCTGCGCCACGACGGGTGCCGGCAGCGTGACCGGGGTCTCGGCCTCCGGCGCGGTCACGACCGGCGGCTGGGCCGGGGTGCTCGTGCCGGGGGTGGTGGTGCCGGGCGTGGTGGTGCCCGGGGTGGTCGCCGTGTCGTCGGCGTCGGCGTCCGCCGCGTCGGCCTTGGCGAGGGCGTCCTTGACGGCGGCGGCGAGCTTGTCCGCGTCCGTGGCGGAGAGCTGGCCGTTGTCGGCCTTGAGGACGGCGTTGAGCAGGTCGGTGACCGGCGTGAGCACGCCGCCCAGGCCGGCCAGGCTGCCGACCTGACTCTGCAGTTCGGCCACGTCGGGGAGGGGTGCGTGGGACGCCGCGTGGGTGCGTTCCCGGACCGATTCGCCATCGGCCGCCATCACCGCCGGCCCGGAGAGGCCGATCAGGAGGCCGGCAGTGAGAGCGGTGGTGGCGATTCGCCGTGCGGGCAGACGCATGGGGGTTCCTTTCGGTGGTGCGTCGGATCTTGTGCCCACCGTGGAAGCGCCCGTGGCGCTCTGCAACCGAGCGGCGACCGTACGCACTCGGCTGCCTTTCCCCGTCCCGGCGTCCTGCCTGGTGAGACGCCCTGTCAAGGTCTTCCGGCCGTGTCGGCGCCCGCACCCCCCATTCGGGGCAGCACACCGCCGTCCGTGCGGCAACGCGAACCGGCCGCCCGCTCGCGGAGGAACCGCGGTACGGACGGCCGGTGCAAGGGTTTCGAGCCGACGATCAGTCGTTCTCGCACTCGTTGCCGAACGCCGGGTTCAGCAGGCCGATGATGTCGACGGTGTTGCCGCAGACGTTGACCGGGATGTGGACCGGAACCTGCACCACGTTGCCGGACAGGACGCCCGGGGAGTGGGCGGCGGCGGCCTGCGCGCCGCTGTCGGCAGCGGCGACACCGGCGGTGCCCGCCACCGCGGCGGCGGCGACGGAGGTCAGGGCCAGGCCCTTCGCGATACGCGACATGGAGAAGTGCTCCTTGGGGTTGACACAAACATCCGGGCGGGTGCCCGGCGCAGTGTCAACGCGTGGCACGCACGTGAGTTGTGCCGCCAAAGGAGTGATCTCCCCGGAGAGCGGCGTTCACGAATCCAACACACTTACCCGGTTTCACCGTATTAGTACGGATAGCGGCTAGAGTCCCACACCATCCGACGCATCCCGGTTGCACCACTGCGGGACATCGGCCGAGGGCACTTACCGAGAGCTCCGAACGTGGCGGTGACCAGCCGGCCTGCCGGCTCGTTTCCCAGCAGGACGCGGCGTGCGCCGGCGTACGCCGCGTCGCGGCCGACGCCCTGCGGTGAGACGCGTTCCCGCCCGTCCCGAGCATTTTCCGTGAGCGAGGAAACGCGTATGCACCTGCCACCGACCGACTCCCGGCGACGGGTTCTGCATGTCACCCAGCCGGTGGACGGCGGAGTCGCCCGTGTCGTGTCGGACCTGACGCGTGCACAGCTCGCCGCCGGGCTGCGCGTCGCGGTCGCCTGTCCCGACGGGGGCCTCGCGGCCGGACTCCGGTCGTTGGGCGCCGACGTACGGCACTGGCCGGCGACGCGGTCGCCGGGTCCGGCGCTGGTGTCGGAGGTACGGCGGCTCGCCCGCGTGATCGAGGACGTACGGCCCGACCTGGTGCACGCGCACAGCGCGAAGGCCGGTCTCGCGGCCCGGCTCGCCGTACGCGGGCGTGTCCCGACCGTTTTCCAGCCGCACGCCTGGTCGTTCGAGGCGGTCGGCGGGGCCGCCGCGGCGCTCGCGCTCGGCTGGGAGCGGTGGGGGGCGCGGTGGGCGGCGCGGACGGTGTGCGTGAGCGAGGCGGAGCGGCTGCGGGGGGTGCGGAGCGGGATCCGCGGGCGGTGGGCGGTGATCCCGAACGGCATCGACCTCGACCGCTTCGGCGCGGACGCCGTGCCGGACGGGGCCGGCGGGAACACCCCGGCCGAAGTGGACGGCGTACACGTCCGGCCCGGCGCCGGCCCGCACGGCCCGCGCGGCCCGCTGGTGGTCTGTGTAGGGCGGCTGTGCCGGCAGAAGGGGCAGGACGTCCTGCTGACCGCGTGGAAGTCGGTCCTCGCGCGGGTCCCGGGGGCCCGGCTGGTGCTGGTCGGCGAAGGCCCGGACCACACGCGCCTCTCCGAGAGTGCCTCGGCGTACGGCTTCCTCGACGGCGCCCCGGGCCGGCCCCTGCCCGGTGACCACCGTCCGGCCCTGGGACCCCGCAGCCACGCTACGGACCCGGCCGGACCCGGAGGCCACCACCCGGCCCCGGAACCCCCCAGCCACGCAACGGACCCGGCCGGACCCGGAGGCCACCACCCGGCCCCGGAACCCCCCAGCCACGCAACGGACCCGGCCGAACCCGGAGGCCACCTCCCAGCCCCCGAACCCCCCAGCCACGCAACAAACCCGGCCCGACCCGGAGGCCACCACCCGGCCCCCGAACCCCCCAGCCACGCAACAGACCCGGCCCGACCCGGAGGCCACCACCCGGCCCCCGAACCCCCCAGCCACGCAACAGACCCGGCCCGACCCGGAGGCCGCCACCCGGCATCCGGGCCGGGCTGCGACGATCCGGCGCGGGGCCGACTCGCCGGGTGCGCCGCCGTACCCGGGGCGGCCGACGGCGTACCGGCCCCGGCCCGTGCCGGTGAACGTGCCCCCGTGTCCGTGGTGTTCGCGGGTGCCGTCGCCGACGCCGGGCCCTGGTACCGGGCCGCCGACCTGGTCGTCCTGCCGTCCCGGTGGGAGGGCATGGCGCTGGCCCCGCTGGAGGCGATGGCCTGCGGGCGGGCCGTGGTGGTGACCGACGTGGACGGCGCCCGCGAGGGCCTGCCGCCCGCTCTCGTGCCGCACTGCCTGGTACCGCCCATGGACCCGGAGGCGCTGGCCGACGCGGTCGCCGGGCTGCTGCTCGACGCCCCGCTGCGCGCGTCGCTCGGCCGCCGGGGGCGCGCGCACGTCCTGTCCACGCACGACGTACGGCACACGGCCGCGGCGATCACGGCGGTGTACGACGACCTCCTCGGCGACGGGCGGACGACCGGGACACACACGGTCCCCGGCGACAGGCCCGCGCTCGTGGGGCGGTCGGCCGTCGTGCCCATCGAGTACAGGGAGTCCACGCACCCGTGACCGCGGAAAGCACCGTCCCCAACCCCGCCGGCCAGCCGCGCGACCTCGGCTCCTCCGCACCCGTCTCGGTGCTGCCGCAGCGTGCCGGCGCCGCGGGTTTCCGGTTCCCCGACGGGCTCCCCGCACCGCGGCCGGAGTCCCCGCTGCCGCTGCTCGTCGCGGACGGCACGGCGGCAGCGGTGCCGGGCTCCCTGATGCTCACCGGCACCCCCCACCAACCGCTGCTCGCGGCCCTGCTGGTCGCCGCCTCGCTGCTGCTGCGCCCGCGCGCTCCCCGGCGGCTGCCGGGTGTCCTGGACGATCTGCCCGCCCTGTGCGGCCGGATCACGGTGGTCTGGCTGGCGCTGGCGGCGCTCGTCGCGGCGTACGCCCCGCCGCACGCCCTGTCCGCCCGCACGCTGCTCCTCGGCTTCCTGCTGCACGCGGCGACGGGCTGCGCCGGCCGGGGCGTCGTGCACCGGCGGCGCCGCACCGCGCTGCTGAACCGCCCGCGCGCGGCCCTGGTCGTCGGCCCCGCCACGACCGCGCAGCGCGTGGCCTCGGCGGTGCTGCGCCACCCGCGCTGCGGGGTGCGCCCGGTCGGGATCGTCGCCGACGACCCGGGCGGCGCCACGGGCCTGCCCGTGCTGACCACGGGCGAGGAGGTGCAGCGGGCGGTCGTGCAGAACGGCGTACGGGACGTGCTGGCCGTGCACCCTTCCGTACGGACGCGGCAGGGGCCGCTGCTGCGGGCGCTGGCCGAGTCCGGCTGCGTGGTGTGGGAGGTCGACGCGGACGCCCCCGCGTACGCGGGCCGGGAGCGGCTCGCCGGGTTCTCCTGCCGGCGTCTGGAGGCGGGGGCGCGGCGGCCGGGCGGCGCCGGGAAGCGGGTGCTGGACGTGACGGTGTCCGGGGCGCTGTTGCTGCTGCTGAGCCCGTTGCTGCTGACCTGCGCGACGCTGCTGCGGGTCATCGGCGGGCCCGGCGTGCTGTTCCGGCAGGAGCGCATCGGCGAGGACGGCAGGCCGTTCACGCTGCTGAAGTTCCGCACCCACCGCCCGGCCGACGAGCACGAGTCGGCGACCCGGTGGAGTGTGGCGGACGAGCGCCGGATGCCGTGGTTCTGCCGCTTCCTGCGCCGTACGTCGCTCGACGAACTGCTCCAGCTGTGGAACGTCTTCCGGGGCGACATGAGCCTGGTGGGTCCTCGTCCCGAACGGCCGTACTTCGTCGCGCAGTTCAGCCAGACCTACCCCGGTTACGCCGCCCGCCACCGGGTGCCGGCCGGCATCACGGGCCTGGCCCAGATCAACGGGCTGCGCGGCGACACCTCCATCGAGGACCGGGCCCGCTTCGACAACGCCTACATCGACGACTGGTCGATGTGGCAGGACGTCTGCATCCTGCTGCGTACGGCCGTCGCGCTCGTGCGCCCCACCGGGAGCTGAGCGAGGTGGCCCAGACCCTGCCCCGGTGGTCCACCGCCCGGTCCACCGCGCGCGTACGGCACCTGCCGCCCGTGCTGGCCGTGGCCGCGGTCGTCGCGCTGCTCGCCCTGCCGGCCGCGGGGGGCGGTGACGGCGGCGCCCATCCGGCCGACGCGGCCTCCGGGCTGGTGGTGCTGTACTGCGCCCTGCGCCTGGTGCGGGACCGGCGGCGCCCCCTGACCCGTACGGCGGCCGTGGTGCTGGGCCTGCCCGTGCTCGGACTGGCCGTCGCCGCCATGGGCGCGGTGTCGCCGGGGGCCGGGCTCACCGGGCTCGGCCGCTACCTCCAGGTCTTCGTCCTCGTCCCCGCCGCCGTACTGCTGCTGGTCCGCGGCCGGGACGACGTACGGCTGCTCGCCTGGTCGATGGTGGGGCTGGCGGTGTGGCAGGGGACGGTCGGCGTGCACCAGTACGTCACCGGGACCGGTGCCTCCTACCAGGGCGAGCAGATCCGGGCCGTGGGCACCTTCGGGCCGCAGGACGTGATGGGGATGGCGACCGTCGTCTCCCTGGGGCTGGTCTGCGCGGTCGGGCTGGCGCTCGGCCATGCGCCCGCCCGGCGGCGCGTCCTCGCGGCCGGGTGCGCGATCGCCCTGCTGCTGCCGCTCGCCCTGTCGTTCAGCCGTGGCGCGTGGATCGCCACGGCGGTGACGTGCGCGGCCCAACTGCTGCTCGCCGGGGCGCGCAGGGCGCTGACGGTGGGGGCGGCCGTGGTCGCGGCGGGCGTGGTGCTGGTCGGCGGGTTCGGGGTCGGTACGGCGATGCTCCAGGAGCGGGTCGGCAGCATCACGCAGGTCACCGACTCGCCCGACCAGTCGGTGACCGACCGCTACACGATGTGGGCGGCGGCGGCCGGCATGTGGCGCGAGCGGCCGCTGACCGGCGTGGGCCTGAAGGGCTTTCCCGAACACCGGGACGGGCACGCCTCGCTGGCCCTGTCCTCGGGCAGCGAGACCGACGGCGCGGGCGCGGGGTACCGCAAGCAGCCGCTGCTCTCCCCGCACAACATGTACCTGCTGGTCCTGGCCGAGCAGGGGCTGATCGGGCTGCTCGGGCTGGCGGGGAGCTGGCTGGCACTGCTCGTCCTGGGGCTGCGCAGGCTCCGCGCGGTACGGCGCTCCGGTGCGGCGTCCGGGACGGACTGCGCGCTGGTCGCCTGCGGACTGCTGGTGTGGCAGCTGACCGACTTCGCGTACGCCGACATCGGCGGACCCTCGACCGTACTGACGGCGGTGTGCTTCGGGCTGGCGGGCTGGTGGGCGCTCGGGGGCGGGGACGGGGATGGGGTCATGTCCGGGGCCGGGGCCGGGGCCGGGGCTGGGTCCGGGGCTGGGTCTGGATCAGGGGCCGGGGTCGGGTCCGGGTCCGGGTCCCGGGCTGGGTCTGGATCAGGGGCCGGGGCTGGGTCCGCGCCCGGGTCCCGGGCTGGGTCTGAATCAGGGTCCGGGGCTGGGTCCGGGTCCGGGTCTGGATCAGGGTCTGGCTCCGGGGCCGGGTCCGGCTCTGGGTCGGGGTCCGGGGCCGGCTTCGGGCCCGGGGCCGGGTCTGGCTCCGGCTGCGGCTCCGGGACCGGACCCCGTGCGGAAGAGGTACCCGCGCGATGAAGGTGACGCCCTCCCGGGACGCCCGGTCCCCGTCCGTTCCGTCGGCCCGGAGCGGCGCGCCGGACGCGGACACCCGGGCGGCGGCCGAGGGACGGTCCTCCGGGGGTTTCCTCGCCCGGGCCGCGCTGCTCACGGCCGTGCTGTCGGTGGCCGGGTCGGTGCTCGGGCTGGCCCGGGACCAGGCGCTGGCCCGGCTGTTCGGGGCCGGCAGCGAGACGGACGCCTTCCTGGTGGCGTGGACGGTGCCGGAGTTCGCGGCGACGCTGCTGATCGAGGACGGGCTGGCCTTCGCGCTGGTCCCGATGTTCAGCCTGGCCCTGGCCCGCCGCGCGCAGGGCGCCCCCGGCGACCCGGTCCGCACGCTGGTCGCCTCGACCCTGCCCCGGCTGGCGCCGGCCTTCGTCGCGGTCGGCGCGCTGGTCGTCGTATGCGCACCCCAGCTGGTCCGGGCCCTGGCGCCGGGGCTGCCCGACCACGCCCTCGCCGTGGACTGCACCCGGCTCACCGCCACCTGCGTCGTCAGCTTCGGGCTAGCCGGGTACTGCAGTGCCGCCCTGCGGGCGCACCGCCGGTTTCTGGCGCCGGCGGCGATCTACGTCGCCTACAACACCGGCATCATCACCGCGATGTTCGTGCTCGGCGGGCGCTGGGGGGTGCGCTCGGCGGCGGTCGGGGTCGCGGCGGGCGGCTTCCTGATGGTGGCGGCGCAGCTGCCGTCGCTGCTGCGGCAGTTGCGGCGCCGGGACGGCGGCGAGCGGCCGGCCGGCACCGGGGACCAGGCGCGTCCGCTGGCTCTCGCCCTGTTCAGCACCGTGCTGCTCTTCGCCCTGTGCCGCCAGTCGCAGGTCCTCATCGAACGGTTCCTCGCCTCCGGGCTCCCCTCCGGCGCCATCTCGCACCTGAACTACGCGCAGAAGGTGGCCCAGATCCCGATGACGCTGTCGCTGATGCTGTGCACGGTCACCTTCCCGGTGGTGGCCCGGGCGATGGCCGACGGCGACACCGAACGGGCCCGCGACCGGGTCGAGCGGGACGTGGCACTGGCTGCCTGTCTGGTACTGCTGGGGGCGGCCACGGTCGTCGCCTGCGCGCCGCAGATGATCGAACTCCTCTTCCAGCGCGGCGCCTTCACCGCGGCCGACACGGCGGCGACCGCGGACGTCATGCGCGTGTACGCCCTCGGGCTGCTCGGCCAGACCGTGGTGGGCGCACTGGCCCGCTCCTACTTCTCGGCGGGCCGCGCCAGCTGGTACCCGCTCGCCGCGATGGCCGTCGGCATCGTCGCCACGGCCGGCATCGGCGCCTGGGCGGTCGGCCCGTGGGGAGTGACCGGCATCGCGGCCGCCAACGCCGCCGGCATCACCGTCACCGCCGCCCTGCTGCTCGCCGGAATGGGCCCGCGCAGCGTCCCGGTCCGCGTCCGGCGCGTCCTGGGCGACCTGGTCAGGCCGGTGCTGGCGGCGGCGGGGGCGACCGTCGCGGGCGCGCTGGTCGCGGACCGGTTCACCGTGCCGGCCGTCTCCCTCGCCGTCGGCGTGGTGGCCGTCGTCGGCGTCTTCGTCCTGCTCGGCCGGGTCCTGCGCGTCCAAGGCGTCGTGCTGGCCCTCGATCTCGTCCGCTCCGTCACACGAAGGCTCCCGCATGGCCGCTTCGGCTTCCGTTCCCTCATCCGCTACTGCGACCGGTTCCGCTTCCGCTTCTGCTTCCGCGACCGGTTCCGCTTCCGTAGACCCCGTTGACGCCCGCACGCGCCCCGACGCCCGCACACGTCCCGACGCCCGCACGCGCCCCGACGCCCGCACACGTCCCGACGCCCGCACGGGCCCCGACGCCCGCACAGGCCCCGACGTTCGCACACGCCCCGGCGTTCCCACGGGCCCCGGCACCGCCCCCTGGGTGGCGATGTACCACTCCGTCGGCGACTGCTCGGACGACCCGTACCGCATCACGGTCACGCCCGACCGGCTGGACGCGCAGCTCGGCTGGCTGCGGCGGCGCGGGCTGCGCGGTGTGCCGGTCGCCGAGCTGCTGGCCGCCCGGGCCCGGGGCGGTGGCCGCGACCTGGTGGGGCTGACGTTCGACGACGGGTACGCCGACTTCGTCGAGCACGCGCTGCCGTGCCTGCGCCGCTGGGACTGCGGGGCCACCCTCTTCGTGCTGCCGGGCCGGCTCGGCGGCGACAACGCGTGGGACCCGCTGGGCCCGCGCAAGCCGCTGCTCACCGCCGACGGCATCCGGCACGCCGCCGCCGAAGGCGTCGAGATCGGCTCGCACGGTCTCACCCACGTCGACCTGACCCAGGCGGACGACGCCACGCTGAAGGCCGAGACCGCCGAAAGCAGAGCACTGCTCTCGGAGTTGATCGGTGCTCCGGTCACCGGCTTCTGCTACCCGTACGGCGCCGTCGACGCCCGCGCCGCCGACGCCGTACGCGCCGCCGGTCACACCTACGCCTGCGCCATCGACCCCGGCCCGCTGACCGGCCCGCACGCCCTGCCCCGCGTGCACATCGGGCAGCGGGACACGGCCGTACGCCTGCTGCTGAAGACCCGGCTGCACCGCCTGCGCCGCCGTCCCGTGACGGGAGTGTGAGGTGAAGGCCCTGCACATCATCACCGGCCTCGGCGTCGGCGGCGCCGAACAGCAACTGCGGCTGCTCCTGCGCCACCTCCCCGTCGACTGCGACGTCGTGACGCTCACCAACCCGGGCGCGGTCGCCGACGGACTGCTGGCCGACGGCGTGCACGTCGTCCACCTCGGCATGGCCGGCAACCGCGACCTGGCCGCGCTGCCCCGACTGGCCCGCATCGTCCGCACCGGCGGCTACGACCTGGTGCACACCCACCTCTACCGCGCCTGCCTCTACGGCCGCATCGCCGCCCGCCTGGCCGGCGTTCGGGCCGTCGTCGCCACCGAACACTCCCTCGGCGACTCCCAGATGGAGGGCCGCCCGCTCACCCCCGGCGTCCGCGCCCTCTACCTCGCCGGGGAGCGGCTGGGCAGCGCCACGGTCGCCGTCTCCCCCACCGTCGCCGACCGGCTGAAGCGCTGGGGCGTGCCCGCGCCCCGCATCGAGGTCGTCCCCAACGGCATCGACCTGGCCCGCTTCCGCTTCGACCCCGTCGCCCGCCTGCGCACCCGTCGCCGTCTCGGCCTGCCGGACGGCGCGTACGTCGTCGGCGGCATCGGCCGACTCACCGCGGGCAAGCGGTTCGACGTCCTGGTCCGGGCCCTGGCCCGGCTCCCGGACGACTGCTGGCTGCTGCTGGTCGGCGGCGGCCCCGAGGAGCACGTCCTGCGCCGCACCGCCCACGAGGCCGGGGTCGCCGACCGCGTCCTGCTCGCCGGCGAACGCCCCTACGTGACCGACGGCTCCCCCGGCCCCGACCTGCCGTCCCTGGCCTCCGCGATGGACGTGCTCGCCTCGCCGTCGCCGGAGGAGGCCTTCGGCCTGGCGGTCGTGGAGGGCCTCGCGTCGGGGCTGCCGGTGCTCTACGCCTCCTGCCCGGCGATCGAGGACCTGCCCCCGGCCGCCGCGCCCACCGCCCGGCGTGTCACCGGTGGCGAGGAGGAGTTCGCCCGCGCCCTCGCCGAGGTCCGCGCGTCCGCCGGCCCCGGCCCCGGCCCGCGCACCGCCCCCGAGGCCGCCCGCCACTACTGCGTCACCCGCAGCGCCGCCCAGCTGATGGACGTGTACGCGGCCACCCTCACGCATCCGTTGTCCCCGGCACCCCAGGGAGTCAGTTCCGCATGACCGAGCCCCTCACCCAGTCCCCGGCCGAGCCCGCGGCGCGGGACGAGGCCGATCAGCCCGCCCGTCCCGGCCGCGCGCTCATCGCCCTGCACCGCGTCCAGCGCCGCCTCCGGTCCCTGCCGCCCTGGTCCCCGCTCGCGGCCGGCGTCCTCGCCGGCGGACTGCTCGGCGCCGGCTACGGCCTGGTCGCCACCCCGCAGTACACGGCCACCAGTTACGTGGTCGCCGTCCCCTCCGACAAGTCCGACCCGGCGTCCGCGCTGGGCTTCGCGCAGGCCTACGGCCGGGTCGCCACCCAGCTCGCGGTGCTCGGGGACGCGCAGATGCTGGCGGGCGTGCCGGTGGCGACGCTGGAGGAGAGCGTCCGCACGGCGACCTCGCCGGACGCGCCGATGGTCTCGGTGACGGCCACCTCCGCGCGCCCGGACGAGGCGGCCGACATGGCCAACGCGGTCGCCCGCGCGCTGACCCGGCACGCGGACGCCGCGGCCGACGACACCCACGTGGAGCTGCGGCAGTTCGCGCGGGCCACCGAGCCCACCGAGGCGTCCTCGGCCTCGGTCGCCGTGACGGGGCTGGTGGGCGCGAGCGCGGGCGGTCTGCTCGGCGGTCTCGCGCTGCTGGTCCGTCCGCGCCGGGCCGCGCGGGAGCCCGACCGCACGACGGCGGCCGTGCCCGGGCCCGCCCCGGCGGCGGACGTCCGCGGACAGCTGTGACGTACCCGACGACGTACAGGACGACGTACGGGACGACGTACACGACCGAACTGGTCACCGACGAGCGCGCCTTCGCGGAGCTGGCCGCGGACTGGGGGCGGCTGTACGGCCGGTGCGCCGCCGCGACCCCGTTCCAGAGCCATGCCTGGCTGCACTCGTGGTGGCGGTCGTACGGCGTGCGCGGCCGGCTGCGGCTGCTGCTGGCCCGCGACGGCCGCGAACTGGTCGCCGCCGCGCCGCTGACGCTCGTACGGCGTCCGGTGCCGTCGCTGGTGCCGCTGGGCGGGGCGATCTCCGACTACGGGGACGTCCTGCTGGACGACGAGCGCGGGCAGGACGCGGTGGCCGCGCTCACCGAGGGTCTGTCCGCGGTGGCCCGCACCGCGCTGATCGACCTGCGCGAGGTACGGCCGGGCGCCGCCGCCGAACGGGTCTACGACCGCTGGCGCGGCCCCCGGCGCCGGGTGGCCGACTCGCTCTGCCTGGAGCTGCCCGCCCTCCCGATGGACGAGCTGGCCGCCCGGCTGCCCTCGGCCAAGGGCCGGCAGCGGGTGCGCGCCCAGCTGCGCAGGCTGGACGCGCTGGGCGTCAAGAGCCGGACGGTCCTCCCGGACGAGGTGGACGCCGCACTGCGGCGGCTGCTGGAGCTGCACCGGCTGCAGTGGCAGGGGCGGAAGGTGACCGGCGAGCATCTGCGGACGCGGTTCCGCGACCACCTGGTGCGGGCGGTGGGCCCGATGGTGCGTTCCGGGGACGCGGTGGTCACCGAGTTCCGGATGGACGACGAGGTGGTGGTCGTGGACGTGACGCTGCTGGCGCGGCGGCTGGCGGGCGGCTACCTGTACGGCGCCCATCCCCGGCTGCGGGAGCGGAAGGCGGACGTGGCGGTGATGCTGCTGGACGCGTGCGCCGAGCACACCCGCGCCCCGGAGCGCGACACGCTGAGCCTGCTGCGGGGCGACGAGCCGTACAAACACCACTGGCGCCCGGAACCGGTACCCAACCAGCGGTTACTGATGGCCCGTCGGCACACTGCCCCGCTGCTGTCGGCGGCCCTGTGCGACGTCGCCGCACGCCGGCGGGGCAAGGAGCTGCTGCACCACCGGAAGGTGCGGGCGCAGCGGAAGGAGCGCGACGGTGGCGGCAGGACCTGACCGCCCCCGCCGCCCCTTCCGTCACCCCCGTCACCACCCTGGCCGGCGACTACTTGTTGCGCGAGTACCAGTCGAGGCGCATGCAGAGCTTCCCGCCGAGCCAGTACTCGACCCAGTCGCCGAGCTCCAGCGGCGAGCAGTTCGCCGACGGCTCGGGTGCGGTGGGCGGCACCGCGGGCACGGGCGGTGCGGTGGGCGCGGTGGGCACGGTCGGCTCCGGGACCGTGGGGTCCGGTTCGTCGGTGCGGCCGAAGAGCACGGACCGGTAGACCGCGGTGGACCGGGGGTTGTCGTCGCACTGCCACACGCCGTGCGGGCAGTAGTCGGTGAGCGTGTTGTACACGGGTTTGTGCTCGTCCATCCACGCGAGCATGCGCCGCATGTACTCGGCGTTGTCGCCGTTGCGGAAGAGCCCCCATTCGGGATAGGAGATGGGCTTTCCGTGGGCCTTGGCGAAATCTACGTGCGCCTGAAGTCCGTACGGTTCCTTCACCTGTTCGTCGAACGCCATTCCGCGTGGCTGGTCGTACGAATCCATGCCGATGATGTCGACCGTGGCGTCCCCCGGATAACACTGGGTCCAGGGAATGGCGTCCCGGCCGCGGCTCGGCGTGAAGTCGAACCGGAATTTCTGGCCCGGCACCGAACGCATGGTGGTGACGATCCTGTTCCAGTACGTCTTCCAGGCCTCCGGGTCCGGTTCGCACCGATGGGTGTACGTGGTGCCGTTCATCTCCCAGCCGAGCACGAGGACCGTGTCCGGAACGTTCAGTTCGACCAGCCGTTCGGCGAGGGCCCTGAAGTGGTGATCGAAGCGTCCGGCGGCGCCCTGGCGCAGCAGTTTCCGCACCTCGTCGTCGTCGACGCCCTCCTCGTTGCGCTCCATCATGGGCACGTTGAGGACGAACATCCGGTCGGCCTCGCGGGTGCGCCAGTCGGCCCACACGTCGAGGAATCCGGGGGCGCCCTCGATGTTGCTCCAGAGGTCACCGGGCAGGTACGTGTGGCCGACGCGCAGTTCGGCGCCGCCCAGCCAGTGGCTGAGCTGCGCCATCCGGGCCACGCCGCGCGGGCCGTAGTCCAGGTACGCGCCGAACGCGGGAGCGGCACCGGGCTTCCGGTCGGGGACCGCGGGGGCCGGCGCGGGCGGGGCCGGTGCGGGCGGGACCGGTTCGCCGGCGGCGACCTGGGGGCTCGCGGCCAGGAGCGCCGCCGCCGCGACCACCGCCGCGACGCCGCGAGCCGGCCGCCTGGACCGGGCCCGTGACTGCCGTACGGCCATGACCGGCTCCTTTCGTCGCGCCGAATTTCTTACTGCTTACTGACACTCAGTCATATGAAATGCCATCACGCCACCGCCGCTACGGCTTTCGAGTGCGCCGATCGCCCGCACCGGTGACCCGAATCGAATGCGAAGGAAGAATCCCGTGTCGCTGTTCGACACCCGCGTCCCCGCCGTTCTGCTGCGGACCGACCGGAATCCCTTTCACCACGGAACGCTGGGTGCCGTGCGTTCGCTCGGCCGCGCGGGCGTGGACGTGCACGTGGTCGCCGACTGCGCGCAGAGCCCGGTCCGCGCCTCCCGCTATGTGAGCCGGCTGCACACTCCGCCGCCGCCCGGGGCGTCGCCGGCCGACATCGCGGTGGTCCTGCGCCGCGTCGCCGCGCGGATCGCGCGTCCCGCCGTACTGATCCCGATGGACGACGCGTGTGCCGTCGCGGTGGGGCGGATGCGGGCGGAGCTGGCGCCCGCGTACCTGCTGCCCGATTTGCCGGGCGCGCTGCCGGAACGGGTGGCCGACAAGGCGGAGCTGGCCGGCGTGTGCGCGTCCCTGGGCGTCCCGCACCCCGAGACCCTGGTCCCGGACGGCCCGGCCGAGGCCGCCCGTGCCGCCTGGCGGCTGGGCCTGCCGGTGGTGGCGAAGTGGAGCCGGCCCTGGCTGGTGCCGCCGGGCGGCGGACTGCGCAGCACCGTGCTGGTGCGCTCGGCGCGGGAGGCCGGGGAGCTGTACCGGCGGGCCGAGGAGGCGGGCAGCCGGCTGCTGCTGCAGGCGTTCCTGCCGCCGGGGCCGGACCGCGACTGGTTCTTCCACGGGTACGCCGACCGCTCGGGCGCGGTGCGGGCGGGCGGCCCCGGCCGCAAGACGCGCGCCAGGCCGCGTGGCGCCGGCCTGACGGCGGTCGGCCGCTGGACGCCGAACCCGCAGGTGCAGGCCCTGGCCGAGCGGATCACCGGCGAGCTGGGCTACCGGGGCATCCTCGACCTCGACTTCCGTCGCTGCGGTACGACGGGCCGCTATCACCTGCTCGACTTCAACCCGCGACCCGGCGCCCAGTTCCGGCTGTTCACCGACACCGCCGGGCTGGACGTCGTACGCGCCCTGCACCTGGACCTGACCCACCGCACGCTGCCGGACGGGGAGCCGCAGCCGGGGCGGGCGTTCGTGGTGGAGAACTACGCGCCGCTGAGCGCCCTGCGTCCGGCGCCCGGCGGACGCGAGCTGGCCTGGCACGCCCCGGACGACCGGGCGCCCGGCCGGGCCCTGTGGACCCTGTGGGGGCGCCACGTGACCGCACGCCTGCTGGACCGCCTGCGCCGGAAGAACACCCGCCCGCGCACCGGAACACCGGCCCGCGCCCACGTGGTACGCCAGGCGACCGCCCCCTCCCCCGACCGCTCCGACCGCTCCGACCGCCCGGACGACGACAGGGCGGGCAGCCACTGACGCGTCCGCCCCCGGGGGCGGCGCGGGGCGATGGCGCGGGGCGCCGGAACAGATGCGCGGCCCTGCGCGGGGGATGGCGCGGGGCGCCGGAACAGGTGCGCGGCCCTGCGCGGGGGGATGGCGCGGGGCGCCCGGCCCTGGAGGAGGGCGCGACGCCTCGGCGGGCTGACGCGTCGGCCCCGGAGCCGGTGCGAGGCACCGGAACACAAGCGCGGCCCTGCGCGGGGCGAAGGCGCGGGCGCCCGGCCCTGGAGGAGGGCGCGACGCCTCGGCGAGAAACGCGTGCCGGGGCGCGGCGCGTCCGTGGGCGCTGATCCCGAGGCTCGGAGCCTCCGTCGGCCGCTCGTGCCGAGGCTCGGAGCCTCGCCGGGGCCGCTCACACCGAAGCCCGGAGCCTCGCCGGGGCCGCTCGTGCCGAGACTCGGAGCCTCGCCGGGGCCGCTCACACCGAAGCCCGGAGCCTCGCCGGGCCGCTCACACCGAAGCCCGGAGCCTCGCCGGGGCCGCTCGTGCCGAGGCGCAACGCCTCCGCCGGGCCGGTCCCGCGCGGCGCCTCCGCCCGGCGCCGCGTCCGTCGCTGGTGCCGGGCACCGCAACGCCCCCGGCGACCGTGCGGGGTTCTGTTGTGGGTACCGGCCACCAAACCCCCCCCGGAGCCTGTGTGGGGTCGGCCGGGGGCGGGGTGGGGCCGGGGTCAGCGGTGGGAGGCGGTGCGGCCTCGGCGGTACAGGATCGCGCCGCCGGCGATCAGCGCGGCGCCGGCGGCCGCGGCGGCGGCGGACGTGGCCTCGCTGCCGGTCTCCGCGAGGACGGGCGGCTGCTCCACGTGCGGGGTCGGCGGGGTCTCCTCCTCGCCGGCGGGCGGCGGGGTCTCCTCCTCGCCGGCGGGCGGCGGGGTCTCCTCCTCGCCGGACGGCGGCGGCTCCTCTTCCTCGCCGGGCGGCGGCTCCTCCTCGTCGGTGGGCGGCGTCGTGGGCGGCGGCTCCTCCTCGCCGTAGCCCGGGGGCTCCTCCGCCTGGTTGTCGCAGGAGTTGCCGAAGACCGGGTTCAGCGCGGCGATCACGTCGACCGTGTTGCCGCAGAGGTTCACCGGCACGTCGACCGGCACCTGCGCGTCGTTGCCGGAGCCGACGCCGGGCGAGCCCACGGCCGCGCCGTCCGCGGAGGCGCCGGACGGGACCCGGACGTCCTCGGCGTTTCCTCCGCCGTCCCGACCCTCCTGGTCCGAGCCGTAGCCCGAGCCGTCGTCGCCGTGGGGCGCCCCGTGCTTCACGGAGCCGCCGGCCTGCTCGTCCGAGCTGTTCTCGCACTCGTTACCGAAGGCCGGGTTCAGCGCGGCGACCACGTCGACGGTGTTGCCGCAGGCGTTCACCGGCACATCGACCGGTACCTGGACGGCGTTGCCGGACGCGACGCCCGGCGAGTTCTTGGCGGCCCCGTCCGCATGCGAGTCGGCAAGGGCGGGGCTGCCGCACAGGGAAAGGATGCCCGTCGCGGCGGCTGCCGCGACCATCCCCCTGCTCAGGGTCTGTCGCACTCTAGTTGTCTTCCTGCTGGTAGAGGATGCTGCAGAACGGGCTGCAGAAAGGGGAAAAGCCGGCCCTGAACCAAACGAGTTGGCCAAGGCCGGCCGTGACGCAGCCGGACGGCTGGTGCGGAACGACGTCAGTCGTTCTCGCACTCGTTGCCGAACGCGGGGTTCAGCAGACCAACAACGTTGATCGTGTTGCCGCACACGTTGACGGGAACGTGCACGGGGACCTGGACGACGTTGCCGGACAGGACACCCGGGGAGCCGACAGCGGCACCCTCGGCGCCCGCGTCGGCGAAGGCCGGAGTGGCCATGCCGAGGGCCATGATCGCGCCCGCGACGACAGCAGCGCTCTTCTTCATGAACTTTCCCTTCTCTGCGGTCATGCCTGAATGACGGCCGAAACCGCGCGAGCACAGCATTGACGGCTCGCACCATGACCTGCAGCCTGCAAACGAGGAATTGACGGCCGGAGAAACTACCGAACGTGGGACCCCGAGAAATTCACTCGTATGCCTCACGACCCGTTACGGCCGTACCCCCAGGAGAGCGACGACGTCATTCCGCTCGCCCGGCGAGAGTCCCGTCCCGGTGACGACCGGGCGACCCGCGGGGAAGTCAGCGGGCCGCCCGGCCGGGGCGGGATACGGCTCAGCCCTCGCCGCCGCCCTCGCCGCCGCCCTCGCCGTTCGCCGACAGGACCGACAGGTCCTCCAGGACGTGCGAGATCGCGCCGTCGCGCTTGGCCTGCGTGGAGTTGTCCGCGCACTGCTGGTTCAGGTCGTCCGCGAGGACGTTGATGTCCTGGATCGGGACCAGGTTGATGACGGCGACGTTGACGTCCTCGACACCCAGGCACGGCTTGTTCAGCGTGCCCTCGACCAGCGACAGCTGCGGGCTCATGTCGCCGTCGGTCGCCGAGTTGCCGAACGACGACGAGGCGCCGTTGCCGTTGGCCACGGCCGGCCCGTTGTCGTCCCCGATGGCCAGGGCCTGGGGCGCGGCAGCAGCGGACATGCCGATCACAGAAGCGGCAGCCGCCGCGGCGACCATTGCCTTCTTGAGCACTTCGCGTTCCTTTCGTCGTAGCGACGCACTGTCCTACGGCCTCATCAACCCGGTGCGGAGTGATTGGTTGCGGGCGTTCACCCGGTTGGCCCGCACGGGATCTCAGAACCCCTGTAAAAGCCGCTGGAATTCGCGGAGAAACGCCGCCCCGTACACATTTCCCGTTGTCCGCCATCGGAGTGAACGGGAGAAACCCGGCTGCGTGCACGGAGTTGACCAGAGCGCTCCGGTGGACGGGGTTTCCTCAGAAAGGACTGGCCAGTGATCAAGAAGGTAGTTGCCTACGCGGCGATCGCCGCCTCCGTCATGGGCGCCTCCGCTGCCGCGGCACCGCAGGCGATGGCGATCGGTGACGACAGCGGGCCCGTCTCCGCCAACGGAAACGGCGCCTCGCAGTACTTCGGCAACTCGGCGACGCACGGCAACATGAGCCCGCAGATGGCGCTCATCCAGGGGTCGTTCAACAAGCCGTGCATCGCGGTCAGCGACATCCCGGTCAGCGTCGTCGGTCTGGTCCCCATCCAGGACATCCCGATCCTGTCGGACGACCTGAACCAGCAGTGCGCCGAGAACTCCACGCAGGCCAAGCGCGACGGCGCGCTGGCGCACCTCCTGGAGGACGTCTCGATCCTGTCCTCCAACGGCGAGGGCGGCGAGGGCTGACATCGGCCGGGAGGGGCGGGCCGCCGAGCGTATCGGCGGTCCGCCCCTTACGCATGCCCTCGGCCGTCCCGCTCAGCTCCCCGGCGACGCGTAGAGCGCCTCGATCTCGTCCGCGTACGCCGCCACCGCCGCGTGCCGTTTCACCTTCAGCGACGGGGTCAGCAGCCCGTTCTCCTCGGTGAACTCGCCCTCGACGAGCCGGAAGGCGCGGATCGACTCGGCCCGGGAGACGGCCGCGTTGGCGTGATCGACGGCCTTCTGGACGTCGGCGCGCATCCGCTCGTCCCGTACCACCTCGGACATCGGGGTGTCGGCGGGCAGCCCGCGGACCGACAGCCAGTGGGCGACGGCGTCCGGGTCGAGGGTGACCAGGGCGGCGACGAAGGGGCGGTTGTCGCCGACTACGAGGCACTGGGCGACGGGCGGGCGGCTGCGCAGGCGGTCCTCCAGGACGGCCGGGGAGACGTTCTTGCCGCCGGAGGTGACCAGGAGGTCCTTCTTGCGGCCGGTGATGGTGAGGTAGCCGTCGGCGTCGAGGGTGCCCAGGTCGCCGGTGGCGAACCAGCCGTCGGTGAGGACGGCGTCGGCGGCCTCCGGGTTGTTCCGGTAGGCCCCGAAGACGATCCCGCCCTTGATGAGCACCTCGCCGTCGTCGGCGATGCGGACGGATGTGCCGGGGATCGGCGGGCCGACGGTGCCAGGGCGGGGGCCGAGCGGCGGGACGATGGTGGCGGCGGCGGTGGTCTCGGTCAGGCCGTAGCCCTCGTAGACCATGATTCCGGCGGCGTAGAAGAACAGGTTGAGGTCGTGGTCGAGCGGGGAACCGCCGCTGATGGCGTAGCGCATCCGGCCGCCCAGTTCCGCCCGGACCCTGCGGTAGACCAGCAGGTCGTACAGGGCCCAGCCGGCCCACAGGGCGGGGCCGGGGCCCTTGCCGCGGCCGAGGAAACGCTCCAGGTGGGCGGCGCCGAAGCGGACGGCGAGGTGGTGGGCGCGGTCGAAGGAGGCGCCGCGGCCGATCTTCTCGGCGGTCGCGCGGCCCGTGTCGTGGATCTTCTCGAAGAGGTATGGGACGCCGACCAGGAAGGTCGGGCGGAACGTCTTCAGCGCGGGGCGCAGTTCGTCGGGCCTGATGCTCGGGAAGTGGCCGATCTCGATGCGGGCCAGCAGACAGGCGATCTGAATCGTGCGGCCGAGGATGTGGGCGAGGGGCAGGAAGAGGAGGGTCGATGCGGTCTGGCCGGTGACCTCCTTGAAGATCGGGTGCAGCAGCTCGACCGTGTTGGCGGCCTCGGCGTGCAGGTTGGCGTGGGTGAGGACGCAGCCCTTGGGGCGTCCGGTGGTGCCGGAGGTGTAGCAGACCGTCGCCACCGTGTCCGGGGTCAGGGCGGTGCGGCGCTTGGTGACCTCCTCGTCGCTCACGCCCCTGCCGAGGGCGGTGAGGTCGGCGAGCGCGCCGGCGTCGAGTTCCCAGGCGCGCGGGTCCTCGGGGTGGTCGGCGGTGGCGGCGGTGACGGTGGCGGTGTTCGCGGCGGTCTCGGTGACCACGTGCCGGGCGCCGGAGTCGCGGACGATCCATTCGACCTGGTCGGCGGAGGAGGTGGCGTAGACGGGGACGGTCCGGCCGCCGGCCGCCCAGATCGCGAAGTCCAGGACCGTCCACTCGTAGCGGGTGCGGGACATGACGGCGACCCGCCCGCCGGGTTCCAGGCCGGCGGCGATCAGGCCCTTGGCCACGGCGGTCACCTCGCGGGCGAACTCCGCCGCCGTGACGGGCCGCCAGGCGCCGTTCACCTCGCGGCGCAGGACCACCGCGTCGGGCGCCTCGGCCGCGTTGGTGAACGGGATGTCGGCGGTGCTGCCGGTGGTGGGGCGGGACGCGAGAGGGGCGGTGCGGGCCTCGCGGACGGTGCCGTCCGCGTCCCGGACGGTCTCGGTCCGGGTGCGGGACGCCAGGTCGCCGCGCTGTTTCGCCCGTTTCAGGTCCCTGCGTACGCCCATGTCGGCTCCCGGTCGCGGATCGGAGTGGTGTTGCGCTGCCTGTTCCCGTTACTTACTTGAGAGTAAACTTACCCGCGCGTAAGTGACCGCGTAAGTGGTCAACGGGTGCGGCGGCTCAGGTCAGCCGGTCGGCCTGCCGGACCGCCTCGGCGAGTTGCCCGACGTCCGGGTCCTCCGTGCGGTCGGCCAGCGCGCCGGCACGTTCGGCGAGTTCGCCGAGGCGCGGTGCGCCGGGCAGGGCGCCGCCGTCGCCGTACGGGGAGCGCAGGGCGTCGGCGAAGTAGGCGGCGGTCGCCGTCACACGCAGGCCGCGGTCCGCGCCCCAGACCGAGTCGGCGAGGGCGTCGGTCTCCACGTCGCCGGACTCCTCGTGCGGGGCGCGGGTGCGGGGGTCGAGCCAGCGGACGGTGGCCGTGGCGAGGTGGCCGTCGGCGCCGGGCCGGGTGCGGACGGCGTACAGGGCGGTGACCGTGTGGCCGGGGCCGACCTCGCCGCCGTCGACGCGGTCGTCACGGAAGTCGTCGTCGGCGACCCGGCGGTTGTCGTAGCCGACGAGGCGGAACTCGGCGACCGTCTCGGGGTCGAAGGCGACCTGGGCCTTGGCGTCACGGGCGGTCAGTTCGATGTGGCGCGGGAGTTGTTCGCAGAAGACCTCGCGGGCGCCCTCGGTGTTCGAGACGTACGTGGTGTGGCCGTCGCCCTTGTCGGCGAGGCGTTCCATCAGGGCGTCGCCGTAGTCGCTGCCGACGCCGACGCCGAAGAGGGTGATGCCGTGCTCGCGGCGCTCGTCCGCGATGCGTTCGAGGATGGCGTCCGCGTCGGTGTCGCCGGTGTTGGCGAGGGCGTCGGAGACGAGGACGACGCGATTGGTGGCGCCCTCGCGGCGGCCCTCGACGGCGGTGTCGTAGCCGGTCTCGACGCCCGCGCCGAGGTTGGTGGAGTCGGTCGGCTCCAGGCTGTCGATGGCGTCGTGTATCCGGCCGCGACGGTCGCCGAGCCGGGTCATGGGCAGCACCGTCTCGGCCTCGTCGCTGAAGGTGACGAGCGCGACCGAGTCGTCGTCGCGCAGGCGGTCGGTCATCGTGCCGAGGGACTCCTTGGCGAGGTCGAGCCGGCCGGGTTCGGCCATGGAGCCGGAGATGTCGATGACGAACGTCAGGGCGGCGGGCGGGCGTTCGCCCTCCTGCTCGGCGCTCCGGGTTGCCAGGCCCACGCGGACCAGCGACCAGTCCTCCTCGTCGGTGCGGGCGCCGTCCACGGTCACCGTGAAGCCGTCGCCGTCGGGGCGGTCGTAGTCCTGGCGGAAGCTGTTGACGAACTCCTCGGGCCGGACCGTCGACGGGTCGGGCAGCCGGCCCTCGGAGAGGGTGCGGCGGGCGTAGCCGTAGGAGGCGGTGTCGACGTCCAGGGCGAAGGTGGAGAGGTGGTCGGGGGCCGGGGCGGTCTCGCGGGAGTCCCCGTTCTCGCCGGGCTCCCCGGTGCCCGTACCGCCGTCGTACCGCTGTTCGCCCTCGCCGCGTGGGCGGTCGGGCGCGGGCATCGGGCCCGAGCCGCCCCGGGAGTCGGCCGCGGTCTCCTTCGTCCCGTGATCCCCGTCGCCCCCGCCCGTGCAGCCGGTGAGCAGCAGGCCGCCCGCCGCCGTGAGCGCGAGCAGCGCGCCGATCGGCCTTCGTGTCCGGTACCGCTTCATCTTCCGTGCCCCCTGGTCCCGTTGACGCCGGTGTACGTGACTGTGACGGCGCGGCGGGGTGGAACGTGCGGCACGGGGCGTTACGGGTGCGTCTCGAAGTGGGCACGGCTGCGGGCCGTCGAGACCGGTGGGTGATCCTCCGGTGACCTGGGCGAGGTCTCCGCGACGGGGCGGGATCGGCCGGGGGGGGAGGCTGAGGGGGCCGGTCCCGGTCCTTCCTCGGCTCCCTCCCCCTCCCCGGACGGCGCTTCCTAGGTGTACTGCCCAGCCAGGTTGGTCGAGTTTGTGCGACGACACGGTCTGAATCTGTAGGACGACGAAGGCCTCCGGTTGTGGAGTGGAGCT
>NZ_JBHJRX010000023.1:0-128647 GCF_042268605.1 Streptomyces sp. NPDC056296
GAACCGATCAGGTCGGGGTATCAACATATCTGGCGTTGACTTTTGGCACGCTGTTGAGTTCTCAAGGAACGGACGCTTCCTTTGTACTCACCCGACACTCTCGGGCTTTCCTCCGGGCGCTTCCCTTCGTTGTTTCCAACACTATCAGGCTTTCCCGGTGCTTCTGACCACCGTCCTGCGGACATGCAGAAGGCGATCCAGCGATAGGATCTGACAAGTTGGGTTCCGCCGGGGCGAGGACACCTTGCTTCGCATCGCTCAACCTCAGGCAGGAGTAACGACTGTACACGGAGCCGCGGAACGGGTGCAAATCCGTGAGGACTGTGGTCTAGACCTCTAATCGGAACACTCATGCGGAACCGGTACTTCCTATGACATACCCTGCTGCACAGTGCGCCGTCCGGGACAGGCAGTGACGGCCCGTATACATCCCCGCCCCTGGGAGGCTTCCCATGACCACCGTCTCGTCCCCGCTCGCAGGACGTGCCATCGGACTGGCCGCCGTGCCCGATCCCGTCTTCTCCGGGGCCATGGTCGGCCCGGGTACCGCCATCGACCCCGTACGCGAGCCTTCCGAGGCTGTCGCACCCGTGGACGGGGTCATCGTGTCCCTGCACCCGCACGCCTTCGTCGTGGTCGACGACAGCGGGCACGGTGTGCTGACCCATCTCGGCATCGACACCGTGCAGCTCAACGGTGAGGGTTTCGAACTGCTGGTGAACAAGGGCGACACCGTCGTGCGCGGGCAGGGCGTGGTGCGCTGGGACCCGGTCGCCGTCGAGGCCGCCGGCAAGTCGCCGATCTGTCCGATCGTGGCCCTGGAGGCGACGGCCGAGGCCCTCACCGAGCTCCGTGAGGACGGCGAAGTGAAGGCCGGCGAGAGTCTCTTTCTCTGGAAGTGACGTCAGCGCCGTCGTGTGACGGCTGGTAGGACAACCACCGCGGCGGCGGGACCCGCCGCACTATCGGGACGGGTGAGATGGAGACAACGCTGCGAGGCGTCGGTGTGAGCCACGGTGTGGCGATCGGCGAGGTTCGGCACATGGGGACTGCTGTGCTCGAGCCCCCGGCCAAGCAGATTCCGGCCGAGGACGCGGAGCGCGAGCAGGGGCGCGCCCGCAAGGCAGTGGAGGCTGTGGCGGCCGATCTGATGGCGCGCGGCAATCTGGCGGGGGGCGAGGCCCAGGCCGTGCTCGAGGCGCAGGCCATGATGGCCCAGGACCCCGAGCTCATGGCGGACGTGGAGCGGCGGATCGCCGTCGGCAGCACGGCCGAGCGCGCGGTGTACGACGCCTTCGCCGCGTATCGCGCCCTGCTGGCCGGTGCCGGTGAGTATCTGGCCGGCCGCGTGGCCGACCTCGACGACGTGCGGAATCGTATCGTCGCCCGTCTGCTCGGGGTGCCGATGCCGGGCGTTCCGGACAGTGACGAGCCGTATGTCCTCATCGCTCGGGACCTGGCTCCCGCCGACACGGCGCTGCTGGACCCGACGCTGGTCCTCGGCTTCGTCACCGAGGAGGGTGGGCCGACCAGTCACAGCGCGATTCTCGCGCGGGCGCTCGGTGTGCCGGCCGTGGTGGCGCTTCCGGGGGCCGGGGAGCTTCCCGAGGGCACGGTCGTCGCCGTCGACGGCAGCACCGGTGAGATCTTCGTGAACCCCACCGAGGAGAAGAAGGGGCAGCTGGAGGCGGAGGCGGCCGAGCGCAAGGCGGCGCTGGCCGCGTCGACGGGACCGGGTGCGACCTCGGACGGTCACAAGGTGCCGCTGCTCGCGAACATCGGGGGTCCCGCGGACGTGCCCGCGGCGGTCCAGGCCGGGGCGGAGGGCGTCGGTCTCTTCCGTACCGAGTTCCTCTTCCTCGACGACAGCGAGAACGCGCCGTCGGAGGAGAAGCAGGTCACCGCCTACCGGCAGGTGCTGGAGGCGTTCCCCGAGGGCCGGGTCGTCGTGCGCGTGCTGGACGCCGGCGCGGACAAGCCGCTGGACTTCCTGACCCCGGGCGACGAGCCGAACCCGGCGTTGGGTGTGCGGGGTCTGCGGACGCTGCTCGATCACCCGGACGTGCTGCGCACGCAGCTGACGGCGCTGGCGAAGGCGGCTGATGGGCTGCCGGTCTATCTCGAGGTCATGGCTCCCATGGTGGCGGACCGGACCGATGCCAAGGCGTTCGCGGACGCGTGTCGCGAGGCCGGGCTGCGGGCGAAGTTCGGCGCGATGGTGGAGATTCCGTCGGCCGCGCTGCGGGCGCGCTCGGTGCTGCAGGAGGTCGAGTTCCTGTCGCTGGGGACGAACGACCTCGCGCAGTACACCTTCGCCGCCGACCGTCAGGTGGGTGCGGTGTCCCGGCTGCAGGACCCGTGGCAGCCGGCGCTGCTCGACCTGGTCGCGCTGTCCGCGGAGGCGGCGAAGGCCGAGGGCAAGAGCTGCGGCGTCTGCGGTGAGGCCGCGTCGGACCCGCTGCTGGCGTGTGTGCTGACGGGTCTGGGCGTCACCTCCCTGTCCATGGGTGCGGCGTCGCTTCCCTACGTCCGGGCGACGCTGGCGAAGTTCACGCTGGCGCAGTGTGAGCGTGCCGCGGCGGCCGCCCGGGCGGCGGACAGCGCCGAGGAGGCGCGGAACGCCGCTCAGGCGGTGCTGTCCGGCGAGTAGGGCCGGGCGAGGCCGTAGCTGAGGTTGTGGGTGCGGGGCGTTCCACCTTCGGGTGGGGCGCCCCGCGGGCGTTCAGTGGTGATGTCCCGGTGGCAGGTGGTCGTCGCCGAGGTCGGGCGGTGCGCAGTAGTCGACGTTGGATTCCGGGGAGATGAGGTCGCCGGACTCGACGTCGGTGCAGTAGGCGTCGAAGACCTCACCGGCGGTGAGAGGTTCGAGACCGTATCCCCGTAGGCGCCAGCCGTGGATGCGGTCCGGCCCGCTCGGGGGGCTGACGCGCATGACGAGTCCGCCGGGGCTGTGGGTGGCGAGGCCGAGGGCGAGGACGCCGGTGAACTCCAGGGCCTCGGCCTCGTCGACGTGCGGGGTGCCGTCGATGTCCTCGTCGGCGTGGAGGACGGAGAGGAGGGTCTCCGGGGTGCCCGTGATGCTGCAGACCAGGTGCCGGTTGCCCGGGGGCGCCGTTTCGAGGATGCGGCGGAGGAGGCGCGAAGCCCGGGTGAAGGCGGCTCGGCCGAGGTCCTCGCCGCAGGTGGCGCAGTTGCCGAGGCGGGCGAGCAGGTGGGAGGCGTACTCCCAGGTGGCCTGGCGGACGGCTTCGTCGACGAGAGCCGGGAGGAGGTCGGTGAGGGGCTGGCCCTCGTAGGGGACGGTCGGTCCGCCGGCGGCGAGTTCGGCGGTGAACCGGGTGCGGCTGGCGGGGGCGTCGGGGTCGAGGCCCGCGGCCGAGCAGAAGTCGGCGTACTCCTCCGGGTCGAAGAGGGCGATGGAGGTGTGGGTGCCCTGTGCCGCGCGTGCCCTGAGCAGGGCTTCGACCTGGTGGAGGTAGGCGGCGTGGTCGTCGAAGGTGAAGCTGCGGTAGCGCCGCATGGCGCGGAAGTCGTGTTCGTCGGTGAGCAGTCCGATGGTGCCGGCGATTTCCCGGCGCAGGACGCGTCGCGCGGTCTGGTCTGTGTGCGCCATCTTTCCCCCTGTGCGCAGTCGATCAATGCTCACTCACAGTAACCGGCGGCACTGACAACGGCGGCGGGTGAGGCGCGCGGACCGTCCGCCGTTGGGGGCGGCCGGACCGTTGAGCGCCTGGTCAGGTGCGTTTGCGGGCGAGGTCCTCGTAGAAGTGGAGCAGGTCGAGGTTGTCGATGGAGCCCGGGTTGACGGCCTTCTCCAGCGGGGTGCCCTGGAGGAGTCGTTTGACGGGGACCTCGATGCGCTTGCCGGTCAGGGTGTGCGGGATGCCGGGCACTTCGATGACCTCGTCGGGGACGTGGCGCGGGGACAGCTGTTCGCGGATGGTCCGCTTGATGCGGGACAGGAGGGCGTCGTCGAGGGCGGCTCCGGGGGCCATGTGCACGAACAGGGGCATCCAGTAGCCGCCGTCCGGCTGCTCGACGCCGATGACGAGGGATTCCCTGATCTCCGGCAGCCGCTCGACGGCCTCGTAGATGTCGGCCGAGCCCATGCGGACGCCCTGCCGGTTGAGGGTGGAGTCGGAACGGCCGTGGATGACGACGGAGCCGCGGGAGGTGACGGTGATCCAGTCGCCGTGCCGCCAGACGCCGGGGTAGGTGTCGAAGTAGCTGTCGTGGTAGCGGCTGCCGTCGGGGTCGTTCCAGAAGCGGATCGGCATCGAGGGCATGGGGTTGGTGACGACGAGTTCGCCGACCTCGTCGGTGAGGGGGTTGCCGCTCGGGTCCCAGGACTGGAGGTCGGTGCCGAGGCCGGGGGCCTGGAGTTCGCCGATGTACACCGGGAGGGTGGGGACGGCGCCCGCGAAGCAGGAGCACACGTCGGTGCCGCCGCTGACGGAGGCGATCCACAGGTCCGCCCCGCTCTCCGCGAACTCGTCGTGCAGCCAGCGGAAGCCGTCGGGCGGGAGCGGAGAGCCCGTGGTGGCCACGCACTGGACCCGGGACAGGTCGTGATCGCGGGCGGGGTGCACGCCGGCCTTGCGGCAGGCCATGACGTAGGCGGCGGAGGTGCCGAAGAGGGTGGCCCCGGTGCGTTCGGCGATGCGCCACTGGGCGCAGGTGTCCGGGTAGCCGGGGCTGCCGTCGTAGAGGACGATCGTGGTGCCGGTGAGCAGGCCGGAGACGAGGAAGTTCCACATCATCCAGCCGGTCGACGTGTACCAGAAGAAGCGGTCTTCGGGGCCGAGGTCGCAGTGCAGGCCGAGCTGCTTGAGGTGCTCGACCAGGATGCCGCCCTGGGACTGGACGATGGCCTTGGGCAGGCCGGTGGTGCCGGAGGAGTAGAGCACCCACAGGGGGTGGTCGAAGGGCACCTGCTCGAAGACGGGGTCCGTGTCGGCGGACGTCAGCGTCGCCCATTCCAGCGCACCCTCGGGGGCCTCGGTGCCGAGGAGCGGGATGTGGACGACGGCGCGCAGGGTGGGCAGTTCGCGGCGGAGTTCGGTGACGGTGTCGCGGCGGTCGTGTTCCTTGCCGCCGTAGCGGTAGCCGTCGACGGTGAACAGGACGACGGGTTCCACCTGCTGGAAGCGGTCGAGGACGCTGCGGGCGCCGAAGTCGGGGGCGCAGGAGGTCCAGACGCCGCCCACTGCCGCGGTGGCGAGGAAGGCGACCACGGCCTGCGGGATGTTCGGGAGGTAGCCGCTGACGCGGTCGCCGGGGCGCACGCCGAGGGCGCGTAGTTCGGCGGCCAGCGAGCCGACCTGGCGGCGCAGCTCGCCCCAGGTGACGGGACTCGGTTCGTGGGTCTCGTCGACGTACAGGAGGGCCGGTTCGTCCGCGCGGGTGGCCGCCGCGCGCAGGGCGTGCTCGGCGTAGTTGAGCGTGGCGCCGGGGAACCACTGGGCGCCGGGCATGGAGCGGTCGCCCAGCACGCGCGCGTAGGGGGTCGAGAAATGTACGTCGAACCATTCCGTGACGGCTTTCCAGAAGGTGGCCGGCTCGTCGACGGACCAGCGGTGCAGTGCGGCGTATTCGCCCTCGGCGGGGGCGCCGTGGTGCTCGGCTGCCCAGGTCTGGAACCTGGTGATCCGTGCCTTGGCGATGCGCTGCGGATCTGGCTGCCAGAGCGGCTGGGGGTTCACGGTCGACATGGGGCGGCTCCCGGACTGTGCGCGTCGTGTGCGTCCTCCGCGCACGGGCTGGGGTGTGCGCGTGACGCGGCTGACATGGACGATGCCATGTGATCGACTTCTACACCAGGGCGTGCCCCACATAGTCGGTGTCGTGAAGATGTGGTCCCGTCACGGGTGAACGGCAGTTGAACGACGCCCGCGCGGGAGGTCGTCGGTGGCAGGGTGAGCAGCATGGACGGTCGTGACCTGGTGCGTTCGATGAAAGCGGTCGGTTCTGCGGGGGCGGCGCAGGGGTTGCGTACCGTACGGGCGGCGTGGCGCAGGCGGCAGGCCGACGCCGCGGGGCTGCCGCCGCGGGGTGCGGAGCGTGCGCGGGTGCCGGGTCCGATGCAGGCGGTGGAGCCGGGGCCCGGGGGCGGTGTCGTCCGGTTCGGCCGTTCGGAGCTGCGCGTCCTCGTCGCCGTGAACGGGGCCGTGTTCTGGGGCTGGGACGGGGCTGGCCCGGAGCCGTCGTACGCGTTGGCGGGCCGCTGTCCGGAGCCGGATCCGCGGGCGGTGCTGGAGCCGGACAAGGACGGCGGCTGGCGGGTGGTGGCCGAGCGGGCGACGGTGGCCGTCTCCCGGCACGGCGCGATCGAGGTCTGTACGCCCGGGGGCGTGGTGCTGCGCCGTGAGCTGCCGCCCCGCTGGTGGGAGCCGGTCGGCGGCGGTCCGGCGCGCTGGACGCAGCGGTCGGAGGTCGCGGCGGACGCCCGGTTCTTCGGGCTCGGCGGGCGGGCCGCGGGGCCTCGGCTGCGTAAGGGCACGTACCGGTTGTGGAACACCGGTCCCGGCCTGCCGTTCGCTCCGGGTGAGGACCCGTCGTCCGTCACGATGCCGGTGCATCTGGTGGTGGCCGACGCGGGGACGCATCTGGTGTTCCACGACAGTTCGTGGGACGGCACGGTGACATTGCGGGAGGGCGAGGAGGGGGCGGGGTCCGGGCATGACCGGCCCGGGCGGAGTGTGCTGCGGATGGACGGCGGTCCGCTGCGGTGCTGGGTGACGGTGGGCACCCCCGCGCGCGTGCTGCTCGCCTGGGCCTCGCTGACCGGGGCGCCCGCGCTGCCGCCCGCGTGGGCGCTCGGTCACCATCACGCGCGGTCGGGTCCTGGCGACGAGCAGGAGGTGCGGCGGATCGTCGCCGGCCATCAGGAGCGTGATCTGCCACTCGACGCCGTTCACCTGGACGTCGACCATCTCGACGGCCACCAGGTGTTCACCGTGGACGAGGAGCGGTTCCCCAAGCTGCCCGTCCTCGCCGAGGAGCTGCGGCGGGACGGCGTCCGGCTGGTGTCGGTCGTGGGTCCCGCGGTCCCGGCCGTGACCGGCAACGCCGTGTACGACGATGGGACGAGCGAGGACGTGTTCGTGCGGGACGCTTCGGGGCCGGTCTTCCGGGGTGTGGGGTGGCCCGGGGACGTGGTCTTTCCGGACTTCACACGCGCGTGTGTGCGCGAGTGGTGGGGCGGGCTCTACGAGGAGCGGCTCGGGCAGGGGTTCGCGGGGTTCTGGCACGACCTGGACGAACCCACCTCGTTCGCCGCGTTCGGGGAGGCGACGCTGCCGCGTTCGGCCCGGCACTTCCTGGAGGGGCGAGGCGGTGACCACAGGGAGGCGCACAACGTGTACGCGTTGTGCATGGCCCGCGCCGGGTACGAGGGGTTGCGGACGCTGGCACCCGAGGAGCGGCCGTTCGTGTTCTCGCGTTCCGGGTGGGCCGGCCTGCAGCGTTACGGCGGCGTGTGGTCCGGGAACATGGCCACGGGCTGGCCCGGGCTGCGGGCGTCCCTGTCGCTGGTGATGGGGCTCGGGTTGTGCGGGGTGCCGTATGCGGGGCCGGATGTGGGCGGGGCCGGCGGGAGTCCGTCTCCGGAGCTGTATCTGCGGTGGTTGCAACTGGCTGCCCACCTTCCGCTGTTCCGCACGCACGGGGGCCAGTTGGCGGGGCGCGGGGCGCCGTGGGAGTTCGGTGCCGAGGTGCTGGAGCACGCGCGCGTGGCACTCGTCGAACGGCGGCGGCTGCTGCCGTACTTCGTGACGCTGGCGCATCTGGCCCGGCGTACGGGTGCGCCGTATGTGCGTCCGCTGTGGTGGTCGACGCCGGAGGAGCGGGCGTTGCGGGACTGCGAGGACGCCTTCCTGCTGGGCGACTGTCTGCTGGTGGCGCCGGTGCTGGACCCGGGGGCGGACCGGCGGGCGGTGCAGCTGCCGCGCGGACGCTGGTACGACGTGGTGACGGAGCGGGCGTACGAGGGACCGGCGCAGGTCCTCGTCGATGCGCCTCTGGCGCGGATCCCGGTGTTCGCGCGCGCGGGAGCCGTGCTTCCGGTGCGCGGGGAGGACGGCGGGCCGGCGCTGGAGGTGTGGGCGCCCGCGCGGGGGCGGACCGGCGGAGGTCTGGTCGTGCCGGACGCGGGCGACGGCTGGGTGGAACCGGAGATCGAGCGGTACGTCTCGCGTTGGGAGGGGGAACGGGTGGTCGTGGAGCGGGAGGGCGAGGACGGCGTGAGCGAGCCGTCCTGCCCGGTCCGTGTCCGTGGGCTCGTGGAGGGCTCGGCTCAGATGTAGCGGCCCTCGAACCAGGCCCGCACGGCCCGGGTGTGAAGGGGGAAGGCGAGCTCCTCGGCCCTGCGCAGCAGGTGCCATCCCTCGGTCTCGTGCGTAGCGGTGGACGACGGGAGGCCTTCGGCCGACCGCTCGGGGAGCAGCCCGAAGAGCAGCAGGTGGCCGTCGGGCGAGCTCATGGCGTCGGCGAGGCGCACGTCGCGGCTCGCCGCGTCGATGCCCGTCTCCTCCTTGAGTTCGCGGACGACTGCCTGCCGCCAGTCCTCCCGGTCGTCGACGTAGCCGCCGGGCAGTGCGACGCCCCCGCGCGCGGGGGCCACGGTGCGGGTGATGACCACCAGGGCGGTGCCCTGCGTGTCGTACACGGGCTGGAGGGCGACCGCGACCGGCAGCGGGTTGCGGTAGGTCACGGTGCCGCACGCGGGGCAGGTGCGGGGCCAGCCGGAAACGCCCTCTCCGTAGGGCGTTCCGCAGCTCGAACAGTGTGAGCCCGGTGCGGAGTTGGGAGCGGAGGTTTCAGTATCGAACACGCGGCGGACTGTATCCGATTCTGGAGGGGGCGGCTCCGGCAGGCGGTTCAGTGGCGGCCGGCGAGCGACCTCGCGGAGACCGGGAAGTCGAAGTAGGTGTCCGGGTAGGGCTCGGGCTTGTAGGTGAAGTGCCACCACTCCTCGGGGAGGTTCACGAGGCCGACGTCCTCCAGGGTGCTCTTGAGCAGCAGCCGGTTGGCGCGTTGGGCGCCCTGGATACGGGGGTCGAGGGTGTGTGAGCGGGTGTCGAAGCAGTCGTAGCCGGTGCCCATGTCGACGGAGTTGTCGGGGAAGCGCTCGTCCTGGGGTGCGAAGCAGGGCACCAGGGGCTGCCCGGGGTGGTAGGGCCGGGTCGGCTTCGCCGGGAGCTTCACGAGGGTGAGGTCCACGGTCGAGCCGCGGCTGTGGCCGGACTTCTCGGCGATGTAGCCGTCCGCGAAGAGGCGCGTCTTGTCGACCTCCGGGTAGAACTCGGCCTTCATCCTCTGGTCGTCGAGGTCTTCGGCCCAGCGGACGAAGTGGTCGACGGCGCGCTGCGGCCGGTAGCAGTCGTACACCTTGAGGGAGTAGCCCTGGCGCAGCAGCCGGGTCTGGGCCCGGTGGAGGGCTTCGGCGGCGGGACGGGTCAGGATGCACAGGGGCTGCCGGTAGCCGTCGATGCGCTCGCCGACGAAGTTGTGCGCGGTGGTGTAGCGCATCTCCTGGATGATCGTGGGGGCGACGCTTCTCAGGGCCACGAAGTCCTCCGGGGCCCTCGGCTCCGGCTTGGCCTGGGCGGTGGCGGGGACGGCCGTGACGGCGAGCAGGGCGGCGAAGGTGGTGACCAGGCCGCGGAGCGTGGTGGAGAGTCGTGTCATGTTCCCTGCATCTATCAGGAGTGGACTCCGCGGGGGAAGTGGGCGGGCCGGCGACTCGGCTTCCGTACGCTCCGGGAGCGCGTCGGAATGGTGCGTGAACGTCGCGTGAACTGGGCCCGGGCGGGTGTCCGTGGCGCCATTCTGCTCCCGTGCGCTCCTGGACGGACACTCTCCGCTTCGCCTTCCAACCGGTGGTCAATCTGCTGACCGGCGGGGTCGCGGCGCTGGAGATACTCGCCCGCCCGGAGACCGGCGACATCCTGGCCGAGGCGCGCCGCGACCCCGAACTCGACGGCCGACTCGCGGTGGCGGCGTTCCGCGCGGCGGTGCGCAAGGAGACGCTGCTGCCGCTGCACGTCAACGTGTTCGCCGGCACGCTCGCCGACCTCGGTGGCCTGCAAGGACTGCACGGCGCCGTGCGCGAGGCGGGACGGATGCCGTGGGAGGTGACGGTCGACGTCTGTCCGCCGTACACGCATGTGCCGCGGCGGGCCCTGCTGGAGGCGGTGAGCGCGTTGCGGGGCCAGGGGTTCCGGATCTGCGCGGACGGGGTCGGTGACGGGGACGCGCCGCTGCGACTGCTGACGGACCTGGCGCCGGAACTGGTGAAGCTCGACGCGTCGCTGCTGGCCCGGCCGGCGGCCGTACGGGCGATGCGGGTGCTGTGCGACGAGTTGGGGGCGCTGCTGTCCGTCGAGGGCGTGGAGACGGAGTCGCAGTGCGCTGCCGCGCGGACGGCCGGGGCGCAGTTGGCGCAGGGTGAGCTGTTCGCGCCGCCCGCGCGGCTGCCGGCGGCGGACGTGTACGTTCCGCCCGGCTCCCCCGGTGTCGTACCGGCGCCGCGCTCGGGGCCCTCGGTACGGCAGTTCGTACGGCCGGCCGCGTTGCTGCCCGTGACCGCGTCGGCGGGGCAGGTGCGGGCGCTGTTGACCGGGGCGCCGGACGTGTCCGGGGTGCTGCTCGTGGACCGGGACGGGGTCCCGGTGCGGTCGGTCCACCGGTCCCGCTTCCTGCTGTCGATGTCGGGGCGCTACGGCCACGCCCTGTACGCCGACCGGCCCGCCGCGAAGCTCGGCGACGCGCCGCGGACGGTGGGCGTCGACGCGACGGCCTGGGAGGTGCTGGACGTGGTGGCCGTCGGCGGCCGGGGCCGCACGTCGGACGACGTGGCCGTGGTCGACGTGCACGGGCGGTGCGTGGGCGTCGTGCGGCTCGCCGACCTCGTGCGGGCGCTGGCCGAGAGCCGGGTGGAAGAGGCGGCCGGGCTCAATCCGCTGACCCGGCTGCCCGGTTCGGACGCGATCACGGTGGAGGTGGACCGGCGGATCGCGGACGGGCGGGCGTTCGCGCTGAGCTGGCTCGATGTGGACCACTTCAAGCAGGTCAACGACGGGGCCGGGTTCGCGGCGGGCGACGAGCTGATCCGGGCGGTCGGGCGGGCCCTGTCGCAGACGACGGCGGGGTCCGCGCGCGTGGGGCACATCGGCGGTGACGACTTCCTGGTGCTCACCGACCCGGAAGGGCTGGATCCGCTGGCCGCCTCCGTGCTGGACGTGCCGTGGTCGGCCGGCGGGCGGCCCGTGACGCTGTCGTTGGCGACGGTCCTGTGCGCACCGGGCAGTGTGCCGGACCATCGGCAGGCGGCGGCCTGGCTGGCGCCGCTGAAGAAGGCCGCGAAGGGGCTGCGGGGGGCGAGTTGGGTGCTGGGCCGGGCGGGTGCGCCGGGGCACGAGGTCCGTCGCGGGTCGGAGCGGGCGACGGCGCCGGCGGGGTGACGGCGCCGGCGGGGTGACGCGGGCGGCTTCGGCGGCGCCGACGCGGGGGCGCCCTGGCGGCGCCGATACGGAGGCGCCCTCGGCGGCGCCGATACGGAGGCGCCCTCGGCGGCGCCGATACGGAGGCGCCGGGAGGGGCGGCGCACGGGGTGGTGAGGAGCGGCGTCGCCAAGCCCGAGGTGCGGGGCGCTGTCGCCGGCCCGCGCGCGTGCACGCGTTGTCAGCCGGGCCCGCGCGCGTGCACGCTGTTCGTCGGCACGCGCGTGCACGCCTTGTTCGCCGGCACGCGCGCACGCGTTGTTAACGGCACACGCGCGCACGCGTTGTCAGCCGGCCCGCCCGCGTGCACGCTGTTCGTCGGCACGCGCGTGCACGCCTTGTTCGCCGGCACGCGCGCACGCGTTGTTAACGGCACACGCGCGCACGCGCTGTTGGCCGGCACGCGCCCACCGACCGCTACGGCATCACGAGCGCCCGTCGGTAGCCGCCGTCCAGGAGCACCCACGTGGACACGCACCCCGCGCGGGTCGCCCCGCGGGTCCTGAACCGTTGCTGTCGGCCACCTTGACGCTCCCTGGGCGCCGGTGAACACTTCCGGTGTCAGTCGACATCGCCGTACATCTCGGCGTATTCCGGCACTGCGTCGCGCGGGCGCTCCTGTGCTTCGAGGCCCACTCCCCCACGGGCGGTTCGGCTGCTACGGCACGCTCGTCACTCACGCCCCGCGGCGGAGGCCGCCGGGGGAGACGCACCCCGCACAGGAGGACCGGGGCCGATCGCCCCGGGCCAGGGCCTAGGAGCCGCCATGAGCAACGGAGACATCTTCGTCGGCGAGATCATCGGTACCGCGATCCTCATCCTCTTCGGCGCGGGTGTCTGCGCCGCCGTGACCCTGAGGTACAGCAAGGCGCGGGCGGCGGGGTGGGTGGTGATCGCGTTCGGCTGGGGATTCGGTGTGCTGGCGGGCGCCTACACCGCCGCCCCGCTCTCCGGAGGGCATCTCAATCCCGCCGTCACCCTCGCGATCGCCGTCGACACCGGCGAGTGGGGCAAGGTCTGGGTCTATGTGCTGGGGCAGTTCATCGGCGCGATGATCGGTGCCGTCCTGTGCTACCTCACGTACTTCGCCCAGTTCCAGGCCAACGTCCGCAAGACCGGCACCACCGAGGGCACGGCGGACGAGCCGGTTCCGACGCTCGGCATCTTCTCCACCATCCCGGAGATCCGGCACCCGGTCGCCAACCTGGTCACCGAGATCATCGCCACCGTCGGGCTCGTCCTGCCGGTCCTCGCCTTCGGACTGACCGAGGGACTCGGCGAGTCGGGGACGCTCGTGCTGATCGTGTCGCTGCTCGTCGTCGGGATCGGCCTCTCCCTCGGGGGGCCGACCGGCTATGCCATCAACCCCACCCGTGACCTCGGCCCGCGCATCGTGCACACCTTCCTGCCGATCCCGAACAAGGGCACGTCCGACTGGGGTTACGCCTGGGTCCCGGTGGTCGGCCCGCTGATCGGCGGAGCGCTCGCCGGACTCATCTACAACGTGGCCTTCTGAACGGCCCACCGGAACCGTCGCCTCCGCATCGACTCCGCAGTCCTCTGAACCCAGCCCAAGGGGTAGCCATGACGGACCACTCCACGAAGTACGTCGCCGCGATCGACCAGGGCACCACCTCCAGCCGCTGCATCATCTTCGACCAGGACGGCGCGATCGTCTCCGTCGACCAGCGCGAGCACCGCCAGATCTTCCCCAAGCCCGGCTGGGTGGAGCACGACGCCACCGAGATCTGGTCCAAGGTTCAGGCCGTGGTCGCCGGGGCGCTCGCGGGCGCCGGGCTGCGCGCCGACCGGCTCAGCGCGCTGGGCATCACCAACCAGCGCGAGACGACGGTCCTGTGGGACCGCGCGACCGGCAAGCCGGTGCACAACGCCATCGTGTGGCAGGACACCCGTACCTCCGCGCTGTGCCGCCAGTTGGGCGGCGCGGACGGGCAGGACCGTTTCCGTGAACAGACTGGTCTGCCACTGGCCAGCTACTTCTCCGGGCCCAAGGCGGCCTGGCTGCTCGACAACGTGCCCGGTCTGAGGGCCCGCGCCGAGCGCGGGGAGATCGCCTTCGGCACCATCGACTCCTGGCTGATCTGGAACCTGACCGGCGGCACCGACGGCGGGCGGCACGTCACCGACGTGACCAACGCCGGCCGCACCATGCTGATGGACCTCCGGACGCTCCAGTGGGACCCCTCGATCCTGTCGGCGATGAACATCCCCGAGGCCGTGCTCCCCGAGATCAGGTCCTCCGCCGAGGTGTACGGGACCGCCGTCGGCCAACTGGCCGGCGTTCCCGTGGCCTCCGCCCTGGGCGACCAGCAGGCAGCCGTGTTCGGGCAGGCCTGCTACGACGTGGGCACGGCGAAGAACACGTACGGCACGGGCAGCTTCCTGCTGCTCAACACCGGTGACCGGCCCGTGCCGTCGAAGAGCGGGCTGCTGACCACCATGGGTTACAAGATCGGTGACGAGGCGCCCGTCTACTGCCTGGAAGGGTCGATCGCCATCACGGGAGCGCTGGTTCAGTGGTTCCGCGACCAGCTCGGCATCATCCGCAGCGCCGACGAGATCGAACCGTTGGCGGCGAGCGTGGCGGACAACGGGGGCGCGTACATCGTGCCCGCCTTCTCCGGGCTGTTCGCCCCGTACTGGCGCTCGGACGCGCGCGGGGTCGTCACCGGACTCACCCGGTACGTGACCAAGGCACATCTGGCGCGCGCGGTGCTGGAGGCGACGAGCTGGCAGACGCGCGAGGTCGTGGACGCCATGTACCAGGACTCGGGGGTGCGCATCACGACCCTGAAGGTCGACGGCGGCATGACGAAGAACAACCTGCTGATGCAGCACCAGGCGGACGTGCTGGGCGTGCCGGTGATCCGGCCCCGGGTGTCCGAGACGACCTGCCTGGGTGCCGCGTACGCGGCCGGACTGGCCACCGGTGTGTGGAACGGCCTCGACGAACTCAAGACGCACTGGCAGCGGGACGTCGAGTGGGCGCCCGCCATGGAGACGTCGGTGCGGGACCGCGAGTACCGCAACTGGCGCAAGGCGGTGGAGAAGAGCTTCGGCTGGATGGAAGACGGCGACGGAGACGAAGACGGCTAGGCGCCGGGCGGGCTCGGGGGCACGCGCGCGTGGGTGTCGTCGCCGTGCCCCGAGCCGTCAGGTGGTGACGACCCTGCGGCGGTCCGCCGCCTGGGCCATGGCGTGCTGGACCACGCCGACGAGGACCTCCTTGACCGATTCCCGGTCACGGGCGTCGCACATCACCAGGGGCACGTCGGCGTCGAGGTCGAGGGCCTGGCGGACGGTCTCCGCCGGATAGCGGGCCGATCCCTCGAAGCGGTTGACGCCGATCAGGAACGGGATGGAGCGGCGTTCGAAGTAGTCGACGGCGGCGAAGCAGTCCTCCAGGCGGCGGGTGTCGGCCAGGACGACGGCGCCGAGCGCGCCCTCGGAGAGCTCGTCCCACATGAACCAGAACCGCTCCTGGCCTGGCGTGCCGAAGAGGTACAGCACCAGGTCCTCGCGCAGCGTGATCCGCCCGAAGTCCATGGCCACCGTGGTGGTGTGCTTGCCCTCCACACCGCTGACGTCGTCGACGGGCCGCCCGGCCTCGGTGAGCAGTTCCTCGGTGCGCAGTGGCCTGATCTCGCTGACCGCGCCGACGAGAGTGGTCTTGCCGACGCCGAAGCCGCCGGCCACCAGGATCTTGAGCGTGACGGGCTCGACCGGCGGCTTGCCGCGCTGAGAACGCCCGAAGATCATCGATCTCTTCTCCTTAACGTGCCACTTGCCGTGCCGCTGGTCGTGCCGCTGGTCGTGCAGCTTGTCGTGCCGCTTGTCGTGCCCATGGACCGGTTCACAGCGCCCTCAGTCCGCTGATCACGTCGCGCAGAATGTCCTCGTCCGGCAGTTCGGCCGGGGGCACGGGCCGGTTCACGTGGACGAGTTGGACGTCCACGAGGTCTCCGACCAGAACCCGCACGACCCCGATGGGGAGGTCGAGTTCGACGGCGAGTTCGGCGACCGACTGCGGCGCGTCCCGGCACAGCCCGACGATGTCCACGTGCTCCGGGGAGAGCGTGACGTCCGCCTCCGGATCGTCCGCGTGGGGTTCCGTGACGACCACCGCGATGAGGTCGAGGCGGTGCTGGGCCGCGCTGGTGGTGCGGCCGCGCGTCATGGCGTACGGACGGACGACGGGTCCGGCCTCGTCGTCGAACCAGTGGTTTCTTCCCTGACCGTCTGCGCTCATGTCATCCCACTTACCCGCCCGAGGGCAGATCGGTGCGCGGAGCGGTGCCCAGGTGCACGCCGACCCGCTTGACGAGGAGGGTCATCTCGTAGGCGACCTGGCCGACGTCGGAGTCGGCGTCCGACAGGACGGCCAGGCAGCTGCCGTCGCCGGCGGCCGTGACGAACAGGAAGGCGTCGTCGAGTTCGACGACCGTCTGCCGGACGCTGCCCGCCTCGAAATGACGGCCCACGCCCTTGGCGAGGCTGTGGAAACCGGACGCCACGGCGGCCAGGTGTTCACTGTCCTCACGGGTCAGGTCCTTGGACGCCCCGGTCGCCAGACCGTCGCCGGACAGGACGACGGCTTTGCGGATGCTCGCGACACGGTCCACCAGGTCGTCGAGGAGCCAGTTGAGCTCCCCGGACCCGGTCGCGCTGTGGCCGGTCGCCTTCGGTGCGGTCATCGACCGTCCCCCTTAGTCGTTCCTTGTGGTGCTTGTGGTGCTGTGCCGCCGGGGACGTCGTCCTCCGTGGCGTTCTCCTCGCGGCCGCGCTGCCAGCCGCGCTGGAGCGAGGCCATACGGCTGCGTACTTCCTCGGCGTCACGGTCGGCGGGGTCGGAGCGGTCCTCGGCGGGCGGTTCGGGGCTCTGCCTGAGCTGGGGGGCCAGGTTGGCCTGGCGTACGCGCCGGGGCAGCGCGCCGGTGCCGAGTCCGGAGGCGTCCGGGGTACGTCCCGGGACGCCGGGTGCGCGGTCGGCGTGACGCTCGCGGTCCTCGTCGTTGCCGGACGCGGAGCCCCCGCGCTCGGGAGACGCGCCGCGGCGGCGGGCCGGGAGCGACGGGAGCGCCTCGGACTCCGTGCGGTCGGCGTCGCGCCTTTCGGCACGGGCGTCCGTACGGGCGTCGCCACGGCCGTCGGCTCTGGCGTCGGTACGGCCGTCGGCGCCGGCGTCGATTCGTTCCTCGCGACGACGACGGCGGTTCGGCAGGGCGGGCGGTTCGGCCGATCGTGACCGTGCGTCGGTCCTGCTTTCCGCGCTCTCGGCTCCTGCCGGAGGCACCTCGTCCGCGGTGTCCCGGGCGGCCCGTTCCGGCACCGGACGCCCGTGCGAACTGACCAGCTTGGGGGTCCGGCGACGGGGCAGCGCGATCGGCGCGTTCGCCTCGTCCTCCTCGCCCTGGAGCGACCCCTGGAGCGACTCGCCTGTGTGGCTGGGCTCCGGCTCCTGACGTCGCCGTTCGGCGCGGCGGACCTCCTGGTCGTCGTCGGCCGCCACGAGGGAGCGGCGCGGGCGGAACAGGCCACCCCGTTCACTCTCCTCGTCGCCGAGCCCACCCGGCAGGTCGTCGAGGGCGTCCAGGTCGACCGGCGCCTCGAGTTCGACCGGCCCGTCGAGCAGCGGTGCCGGACGGCCCGGCAGCCGTGCGGGCACATGGGTGAGCGCGGAACGGCGGCTCTCCTCCCGCTCCTTCTCCTTGACGTGCTGGGGGCGGTCCAGGCGGAAGCCGACACCGTTGGTGTCCGGGGCGTCGTCCGTGAGCAGCGCGTCGGGGACGAAGACGACCGCGGTGGTGCCACCGTACGGGGAAGGCTGGAGGGACACCCGGACGTTCTGCCGCTGGGCGAGCCGGCTGACGACGAACAGGCCGAGCCGGTCGGTGTCGGACAGCTCGAACTCCGGTGTCTCGGCGAGCCGGAGGTTGGCGTCGAGGAGGGCGTCGGCCGCCATGCCGAGGCCGCGGTCGTGGATCTCCAGGGTGAAACCGTTGGCGACGCGCTCGCCCATGACCTGCACGGCGGTGTGGGGCGGCGAGAACACCGTGGCGTTCTCCAGCAGTTCGGCCACGAGGTGGGTGAGGTCGGCGACGGCCGGTCCGGTGACGGCGATGCGGGGCAGCCGGCGGACCTCGATGCGCTCGTAGTCCTCGACCTCGGCGACGGCGGCCCGGACCACGTCCATGAGCTGGACGGGCTTGCGCCACTGCCTGGAGGGGGCGGCGCCGGAGAGGATGACCAGGCCCTCCGCGTGCCGGCGCATGCGCGTGGTCAGGTGGTCGAGGCGGAACAGGTCGGCGAGTTCCTCGGTGTCCTCGGTGCGGCGTTCCATGGTGTCGAGCAGGGTGAGCTGCTTGTGCAGCAGCACCTGGCTCCGGCGGGCAAGGTTGACGAACACATCCGAGACGCCGGCCCGGAGTTCGGCCTGCTTGACGGCGGCTTCCACGGCGGCACGCTGGAGGGTGTTCAGCGCCTGGCCGACCTCGCCCATCTCGTTCTTGTCGTACTCCAGGCGCGGCACCTCGGTCTCCACGTCCACCTGTTCGCCCGCCGAGAGGCGGCGCATCACGCTGGGCAGACGGACACCGGACGCCTCGTGGGCGTCCAGGCGCAGTTGCCTGAGGTCGCGGATGAGGGAGCGGCCGACGCGTACGGACAGGAAGAGCGAGAACAGCAGGGCGATCAGGCCCAGGGCGCCGGCGACGACCACCTTGGCGATGGTGTTCATCGCGACCGGGTCGACCCGGTCCTGGTAGCGGTCGGCGGCGTGGTCGTCCAGAGCGCCGAGTTCGTCGAGCACATTGCCCGCGGCGGTGTCCCAGCTCTTGGCGGTGACGCCGCGGGGCGGGCCGGCCTCGCCTGCGACGGCGGCCTCCTCGGCGACGCGCAGGGGGGCGGAGGCGGCGTTCTTCCAGAAGCGCTGGTACCGCCCGCGCTCGGCGGCGGGCAGCAGCGGGAGGTTGATGTCGTACATCACGGTGCGCTGGGCCACGAGGTCGGAGACGTCGCGTATCTCGGCGCGGGTGAGTCGACCGGTGACCAGGGCGGAGCCGAGGAGGGCGTCCTCGCGGGAGAGCAGTTCGCGGGCGCGGGAGACGTTGACGAGGGCGCGGTACTGCTTGTCCAGGCTCACATCGTCGACGACGTGGAGGTTGGCGAGCAGTTCGTGACAGGGGTCGACCAGGCGGTTGTAGAGGCCGAGCGCCTGGGCGCGGTCGACGGTGCCGTCCTCGACGCTGCGGCGCAGCGAGCCGATGCCGTCGAGGGCGTCCAGGACGGCGGTGAGCCGCTCCTCCTCGGCCTGGCCCAGCGCGTCGCGTACGTCGGCGTTCGCGGCGTTGCCGCGGATCTCGGCGATGGCCTCGTCGGTGGCGGTGCGGCTGCGCTGCAGGGCGGAAAGCCCGTCGGAGGCGCGCGGGTCGGCGAGGTGGACGAGGGTCTGGCGGCGTTCCTGCTGGAGGACACGGACGGTGTCCTCCACGGGGTAGCCGATCTCCTCGACGACGGTCGAGACGCTGAACAGCCGGCCCGCCTCGCGTCCCGTCAGCACCGTGGCGAAGGCCCAGATCGCGGTCAGGGACACCAGCGGCACGAGAAGCAGCGCCACGATCTTCCGGCGGATCGACTTCCCGCGAAAGCGCATGGCCTCCCCCAGCTCGACCCCCACTGACAGGGGGTACACATGTACGTCAACAAACGGCGCGAGCCTACTACTGACACACAGGTAACTCGAAGACCCGTCCGGAGGCCGAACCTCCGCACCGGCGGTCGGCGATGGCCAGTTGTCCGGTCATTGCGGGAGATTCCTCCCTGGTTCCGGCGGTGGGCGAGGCCGAGCTTCCTTCCGGCCCGGCGGGCGGAATGGCCGAAATTTTTCGACTGTGCGGGATTCTCGGGAATCTTGAGGGCTGGTCGTTCGTCATTCACTACGGGAAATGGAGGCGGAATCGGCCACAGGAGCCGCATCCCGCCCCCGGGCGGCGTAAAGCAGCGCAAGCCGGGCAGCCAGAGGGGAGCCGTGTCTTCGGACACGGACGAGCGGTCTGCTGGCGGTGGGGAGTGACATGTTGATGGGCACGGCGGAGCGGCGCAGGGCGCCCGAGGACGGCGGTGCGGCCGAATCGACGGCCCGCTCGGTTCCCGAGGCTCCGGATCGCGACATTCCGGCGGCCGGGCCGGACACGTCGGCACGTAAGCGTCCGGAGCGGCCGGAGGGACGGGAGGCACGGGAAACGCCGGGAGCGCGGGAGCAGCCGGCCTACCGGCCGTTGTGGACGGAGGAGCCCGCCCGGCGGCGGCGTCTGCCCGATCCGGTGCGGACGGCGGCCGTGCGCGCGGTGCTCGTCGTCGCCGTGACGCTGATACTGGCGATGGTGGCCTTCCTGTGCACGATGGCGGGATCCTGGCTGGCGTTCCCCATGGTGATCGGCAGCGTGGCGGGCACGGTAGTGGCCACGTGGGGCGTGCTGGACGTCTGGGTGACGCGGCAGGTCTGGAACCAGCGGCACGGCGTGGTGTCGATGCCTAGCAGCACCGCGCGGGCCATGCGCCGTGAGCGTCGGCGGGCCAGGCGGCAGGCCCGCTCCGCGGAGCGGGCCCAGGAGCGGATACGCCGGCGGGGCGGCGCGGGGCAGCTGTCGCACTCCTGAGTGGCCGGGAGAAGGGCCGGGCTCCGACAGAGGCCACCCTTCACAGCACCGCCGACTGAACGCGATCGCCCGTCGGGTGCACCCGATCGTCTGTCGGCTGCACCCGACCGTCCGTCGGTTGAGTCTGACTGCCCGTCGGCTGAGTCTGACTGCCCGTCGGCTGGGCCTGACTGCCCGTCGGCTGCGACCGCTCGGCGTGGGCGAGTTCGCGTCGGGCCCGCATGAAGGGGCGTGGGCGGTCCACGGAGAGCACCGCGGTCGTACGGCCGTCCCGTTCGTAGCGGGCGAGGAAGCCATCGTCGGCCGGGACGCCGTCGGCGACCACGCCCTCGACGATGCGGACGGTGTCTCCCTCCCGGCGTCGGCCGGCGAACTGGAGGCGGGCTCCGTACTGGTCGGACCAGAAGTACGGCACCGTCCTCGCCCACTCCACCGTGCGCCCGGCGAGCAGGTTGGTCACGGCCACCCGGGGCTGCTCCGTGGCGGAGGTCCAGTGTTCCGCGCGCGTGCCCCCGACGCGGGCCACGTCGCCGACGGCGACCACCCGCGGCAGCGATGTCACACAGCCGTCGTCGCAGAGGACGCCGTCGTTCAGAACCAGCGCCGAACCCGCCAGCCAGGCGGTGTTGGGTGTGGCGCCGATGCCGACGATCACCACGTCGGCGGGCAGCTTTCGGCCGTCGGAGAGTGCCACCGAGGTCACGGCGACCGTGCCGCGCAGTGCGGCCACGGACGCCCCGGTGACGAGTTCGACACCCCCGCGGCGGTGCAGCGTGGCACACACGGCGGCCATCTCGGCGCCGAGTTGGGGCACGAGCGGGAGCGGAGCGGCCTCGACGACGGAGACGGTGTGACCGAGGGCAGCGCAGGAGGAGGCGGTCTCCGCGCCGATGAAGCCGCCGCCGATCACGACGACCCTGCGCGGGCCTCGGGTGAGTTCCGCGCGCAGGGCGCGGGCGTCGTCCAGGGTACGCAGGGTGTGGACGCCCGCGAGGCCGTCGCCCGGAAGACGTCGGGCGGAGGCACCGGTGGCGACCACGACGCCGTCGGTGGACACGGTGCGGCCGTCGTCGAGCAGCACGGTCCGGCCGCGGGCGTCCAGGCCGCGGGCACGGACGCCGAGCAGCCACTCGGCGTCCAGTTCGGCGGTCTCCTCGGCGTCGGTGAGCGCGAGCTGGTCCTCGTCGGCCCGGCCGGTGAGGAAGTCCTTGGAGAGGGGAGGCCGGTCGTAGGGGCGGTGGGGTTCGTCGCCGACGATCACCAGCCGGCCGTCGAACCCCTGGGTGCGCAGTTCCCGGGCGGCGTACAGGCCGGAAAGCGAGGCGCCGACCACGGTCACGGTCCTCATGCGGCGCTCCCCTCCGCCGCGGCGAGATCGACGTGTACGACACCCTCGTGGATGGTGACGCGGTGGGTTCGCACGGGCCTGCGGGCCGGGAGGCAGGTCGGCCGGCCCGTACGGAGATCGAACGACGCGGCGTGCAGCGGGCATTCGATCAGGCAGCCCTCCAGCCAGCCCTCGGAGAGGGAGGCGTCCTGGTGGCTGCACGTGTCGTCGATGGCGTAGAGGTCACCGTCGTCGGTGTGGAAGACGGCGATCGGCGGACTCGTTCCGACCCGGGTGGACTCGCCCTTGGGGAGGTCTTCGAGGCGGCAGACGGGAATCATGGGCTCCCCTCTCGGTCCGGAACACCCGACGGGTGCGGAACGCGTACCCTTCCGGGATCCGGACGCTTCGGTAACATGATGTTGCACATGGCGCACTGGAGAGCGCTATGCGCAACAGAATCCGGGCGGGCGCCCGTGGCGTCAAGGGCTTCCCGCAGATGCGGTCCGGACGGGGCCGCCAGGTGGTGAGAGTTGAGCCATGACCCGCACACAGAAGCAGCCCGACCATGGTGAGGACCGCGTGGAGAACAAGCAGGTGGGCAGAGGGGCGGCCAGCGGCGTGCAGTCGGTGGACCGCGCCGTGAGCGTCCTGGAGATCCTCGCCCGGCACGGCGAGGCGGGCGTCACCGAGATCGCCGACGAGCTGGACGTGCACAAGTCCACCGCCTTCCGGCTGCTCGGCGTGCTGGAGAACCGCGGCCTGGTGGCCCAGGAGAAGGAGCGGGGCAAGTACTACCTGGGTGCCGGCGTACTGCGCCTCGCGGGGGCGGCGGCAGTGCGCCTGGACATCTCCCAGGAGGGCGTGCCCGTCTGCCGCGAACTCGCCGACGAGCTCGGCGAGACGTCGAACATCGCGGTACTGGACGACGACGCGGCGGTCAACGTCATGCAGGCGCGCGGCACCGCCTCCGTGACGGCGCAGAACTGGCTCGGCCGGCGCACCCCGCTGCACGCCACCGCCAGCGGCAAGGTGCTCCTCGCCCACCTGCCGACCACCCTGCGCGAGGGCCTGCTGGCCCGCCCGTTGCACCGGTTCACCGAGCACACCGTCACCGGCGCGGCGGTGCTGCGCGGCGAGTTGGAGACGGTGTCCGAGCAGGGCTACGCGATCACCCAGGAGGAGCTGGAGATCGGGCTGGCGGCCGTGGCGGCGCCCATCCGTTCCCACGACGGCAAGGTGATCGCCTCGATCAGCGTCTCGGGTCCGGTGTACCGGCTGACGCCGGAGCGGCTGCCGGACCTGGCGAAGCGCGCGCTGGCGGCGGGGGTCGAGCTGTCCCGCCGTATGGGCTACGGCTGCTGACCCGGAACCGGACGGCACGGGGCCGGGGATCCGACTGGGTTCCTCCGGTCCCGTGCCGTCGTGTGTCCGGATGATTTCGGCCTTCGGCGCTTCCCTCCGCTCCTTTTGCCAAGGGTTAACCCGCACCCCTTGACGGCCACTCGGCGGCGTTCTCACTATGTTCCTCATAGCGCAACCCATCGTGCAATGCGCAACAGCAGAGGAGCTTGTCGTGCCACACGAGGTCCGTGCCGTAGTCGCTGTGAAAAAGGGCGCACCGGTCGAGGTGCAGACGATCGTCGTCCCGGACCCGGGACCGGGCGAGGTTCTCGTCGCGGTACAGGCCTGCGGGGTCTGCCACACGGATCTGCACTACCGTGAGGGCGCGATCACGGACGACTTCCCTTTCGTGCTCGGCCATGAGGCGGCCGGCACCATCGAGGCGGTCGGCGAGGGAGTCACCGATCTTGAGCAGGGCGACTACGTGGTGCTGGCCTGGCGGGCGCCCTGTGGCGGCTGCCGTTCCTGCCGACGCGGCCGTCCGTGGTACTGCTTCGACTCCCGCAACGCCGCACAGCCGATGACACTTCTGGACGGCACCCCGCTGACCAGCGCGCTCGGCATCGGCGCCTTCGCCGAGAAGACGCTGGTCGCGGCGGGCCAGGCGGTGAAGGTCGACCCGGCCGCGCGCCCCGAGGCGGCCGGCCTGATCGGCTGCGGCGTGATGGCCGGTTACGGCGCCGCCGTCAACACGGGCAACGTGGGCCGTGGCGACTCGGTCGCCGTCATCGGCTGCGGCGGCGTCGGCAACGCGGCGATCGCGGGCGCCGCACTCAACGGCGCCATGAAGATCATCGCGGTCGACGTCGACGGCCGGAAACTGGACCGGGCGGAGCGGTTCGGCGCCACGCACACCGTCGACTCGCGTGGCACGGACGCGATCGAGGCGGTCCGCGCCCTCACCGACGGCCACGGCGTGGACATCGCGATCGACGCGGTGGGCCACCCGGAGACCTTCCGCCAGGCCTTCTACATGCGCGACCACGCGGGCGTGCTGGTCCAGGTCGGCGTGCCCACGCCGGAGACGGCGGTCGAGCTGCCGCTCATCGACGTGTTCTCGCGGGGCGGCGCGATCAAGTCGTCCTGGTACGGCGACTGCCTGCCGAGCCGTGACTTCCCGTTCCTCATCGACCAGTACCTGTACGGGCTGCTGGACCTGGGTGCCTTCGTCTCGGAGACGACCTCGCTGGACCGGGTGGAGGAGGCGTTCGCCAAGATGCACCGCGGCGAGGTACTGCGCTCGGTGGTGGTCCTGTGAGCGTCCACGGCACCCACTCCGACCACGGCACCCGCCCCTCGCCCCGTGTGGTCGTCATCGGCGCCGGCATCGTCGGCTGCTCGCTCGCCGACGAACTGACCGCCCGCGGCTGGCGGGACGTCACCGTCCTCGAACAGGGCCCGCTGCCCGCCCCCGGCGGCTCGACCTCGCACGCGCCCGGCCTCGTCTTCCGGACCAGCCCGTCCAGGACGCTCACGGCGTTCGCCCAGTACACCGTCGAGAAGTTCACCTCCCTCGCATCGGACGGTGTGTCCTGCTTCCAGCCGGTCGGCGGCCTGGAACTGGCCACCACCCCGGAACGCCTCGCCGACCTGCACCGCAGGGCCGGTTACGCCGCGGCCTGGGGCGTGCGCGGCGAGATCGTCGACGCCGCCCGGTGCAAGGAGCTCTGGCCACTGCTCGACGAGTCGGTGGTGCTCGGCGGCTTCCACACCCCCGAGGACGGCCTGGCCCGCGCCCTGCACGCGTCCCGCGCCCAGCTGGACCGCGCCACCGCGCGGGGCGCCCGTTTCCTGGACCGGCACACGGTCACCGGCATCGAGCGGCGGGACGGCAGGGTCACGGGGGTGGTCACCGACCGGGGCACCTTCCCCGCCGACCACGTGGTCTCCGCGGCCGGCTTCTGGGGCCCGGTCGTCGGCCGCATGGCCGGGGTCGACGTCCTCCTGCAACCGCTCGCCCACCAGTACGCCAGGACCGGACCGCTGCCGGAGCTGAGCGGCGCCACGGCAGAGGCCTCGAAGCCGATCCTCCGCTTCCAGGACCGCGACCTGTACTTCCGGGAGCACGCCGACCGCCTGGGCATCGGCTCCTACGCCCACCGTCCGCTGCCCGTGGACCCGTTCGCCGTCCCCGCCTACGACGAGGCCCGCGACCGCGACATGGAGATGCCGTCCTCGTACCCCTTCACCCCGGACGACTGGGCGCCGAGCTGGGAGGACTGCCGCCGGCTGATGCCCGCCCTGCGCGAGGCGGAGATCGAGTCGGGCTTCAACGGCGTCTTCTCCTTCACCCCGGACGGCATGCCCGTCCTCGGCGAGTCCCGCACGCTGCGCGGCTTCTGGCTGGCGGAGGCCGTCTGGGTCACCCACTCGGCCGGTGTCGCCAACGCCGTCGCCGAGTGGATGGTGAACGGGCGGCCGTCGCTCGACGTGCACGAGTGCGACCTCACGCGTTTCGAGGAGGCGCAGCGTTCACCGGCGTACGTCCTTGACCGCGGTTCACAGCAGTTCGCCGAAGTGTACGACGTCCTCCACCCCCTTCAGCCGATGGAGCGCCCACGTCCGCTCCGGGTCAGCCCCTTCCACGCCCGGCAGCAGCAGCTCGGCGCGTACTTCCTGGAGGGCGGCGGCTGGGAGCGCCCGCACTGGTACGAGGCCAACGCCGAACTCGCCGAAGGGATCGCGCTTCCCGGCCGCGACGACTGGTCGGCCCGCCACTGGTCCCCCATCGCGGCCGCCGAGGCGCGGGCGACGCGCGAGAAGGTCGCCCTGTACGACATGACCCCGCTGCGCCGCCTGGAGGTCACCGGCCCCGGAGCCCTCGACTTCCTCGACCGCATGACCTCCAACAATCTCCGCAAGAAGCCGGGTGCGGTCACCTACACGCTCCTTCTCGACGACACCGGGGGCATCCGCTCCGACCTCACCGTCGCCCGCCTCTCCCCCGACCGCTTCCAGATCGGCGCCAACTCCCCCGCCGACCTCGACCACCTCCTGCGCCACGCGCCCGACGGAGTGCACATCAGGGACATCACCTCCGGCACCTGCTGCGTCGGCGTCTGGGGCCCGCTCGCCCGCGACCTCGTCCAGCCGCTGACGCCGGACGACTTCTCGCACGAGGCGTTCGGCTACTTCCGCGCGAAGGAGACGTACGTCGGCCATGTCCCGGTCACGGCCATGCGCCTGAGCTACGTCGGTGAACTCGGCTGGGAGCTGTACACCTCCGCCGACCTGGGGCTGAGGCTCTGGGACACGCTCTGGGAGGCGGGCCGGGAACTCGGCGTGGTCGCGGCCGGGCGTTCCGCCTTCAACTCCCTGCGCCTGGAGAAGGGTTACCGGGCATGGGGCACCGACATGACCGACGAGCACGACCCGTACGAGGCGGGCGTCGGCTTCGCGGTCCGCATGGACAAGGCGGACTTCGTCGGCAGGGCCGCGCTGGAACGCGCGGGCGAACCGGCCCGGCGCCTCACGCCCCTCCTCCTCGACGACCCGGCCGCCGTGGTCCTCGGCAAGGAGCCGGTCCACGTGGACGGCGCGCCCGCCGGTTACGTGACCAGCGCCGCGTACGGCTACACGCTCGGCCGCTGTGTCGCGTACGCCTGGCTCCCGGCCGGTCTGGCCACCGGCACCGGCGTGCACGTGGAGTACTTCGGCGAGAAGGTGCCCGCCACGGTCGCCGACGAGCCGCTGTTCGACCCGAGGATGACCCGCATCCGCCGCTAGGACGCCCCTAGGAGGCCCCTGTTGTCCCCCACCTACGACGTGATCGTCATCGGCCTCGGCGGCATGGGCAGCGCCGCCGCGCACCACCTCTCCGCGCGGGGCGCCCGCGTGCTGGGCCTGGAGAAGTTCGGCCCGGTGCACAATCGGGGCTCGAGCCACGGCGGTTCCCGGGTCACCCGGCAGTCGTACTTCGAGGATCCGGCATACGTACCTCTCCTCCTGCGCGCCTACGAGCTGTACGAGGACCTGGAGCGGGCCACCGGCCGGGACATCGCCCTGCTCTGCGGCGGGGTGATGGTCGGCCGGCCCGACTCGTGGACCGTCTCGGGCTCGCTGCGCTCGGCACGCGAGTGGGACCTGCCGCACGAGATGCTGGACGCCCGGGAGATCCGCCGCCGCTTCCCGACGCTCACGCCGGCGGCCGACGAGGTCGCGCTGTACGAGGCCAAGGCCGGTCTCCTGCGCCCCGAGAACACCGTCGCCGCCCACCTCCAGCTCGCCACCCGGCAGGGCGCCGACCTGCACTTCGACGAGCCGATGACGCGCTGGGAGCCGTACCGGGACGGCGTCCGGGTACACACCGCCGAGAACACCTACACCGCCTCCCAACTGGTGATCTGCCCGGGCGCCTGGGCACCGCGACTGCTCACCGACCTGGGCGTGCCCTTCACGGTCGAGCGGCAGGTCATGTACTGGTTCCAGCCGAGGAACGGCACCCGTCCCTTCCTCCCCGCCAACCATCCGATCTACGTCTGGGAGGACGCGGCCGGCGTCCAGGTGTACGGCTTCCCGGCCATCGACGGCCCCGACATGGGCGCCAAGGTCGCCTTCTTCCGCAAGGGGCGGGCCACCAGCCCGGAGACCATCGACCGGACGGTGTACGACCACGAGGTCGAGGCGATGGCCGACCACATGTCCGGCCGCATCCCTGATCTGCCCGGAACCTTCCTCAAGGCCGCGACCTGCATGTACACCACCACAGCGGATGAGCACTTCGTCATCGCCCGGCACCCCGCGCACCCCGACTCGGTCACCGTGGCCTGTGGTTTCTCCGGGCACGGTTTCAAGTTCGTGCCCGTCGTCGGCGAGATCCTCGCCGATCTTGCCCTGACCGGCAGCACCGCCCAACCCATCGGTCTCTTCGACCCCGCCCGACTCGCCGCCGCCGCGCCCGCCTCAGGAGCACTCACGTGACGACGACTCCCCTGTCCCCCGTGTCCCCAACGTCCCCAACAACCCCCAGCCTCATCGCGACCCTGCCGGGCCACTACTACACCGACCCGGAGGTCTTCCGTCAGGAGCAGCGGCACGTCTTCGAGTCGATGTGGTTCTGCGCCGTCCGCGGCGCAGACCTGGAGCGGCCCGGCGCCTTCCGCACGGTGCAGGTCGGGTCCGAGAGCGTCATAGTCACTCGCACCCGCACGGGCGCACTGCGCGCCTTCCTCAACATCTGCCGCCACCGGGGCGCCCGGCTGTGCCTGGAGGAGTCGGGCGAGGTGCGGCGCAACCTCCAGTGCCCGTACCACGCCTGGACGTACGACCTCGACGGGCGGCTGGTGGCCGCGCCGGGCCTCACGAAGATGCCGGACGTCGACCGCGCCGTGTACGGCCTGGCCGAGGTCACCCTGCGCGAATGGCTCGGCTACGCCTGGGTGTGCCTGGCCGACGAGCCGCCCTCCTTCGAGGAGACGGTGCGCGGCGCCGTCGTCGAACGGCTCGGCGACCCGGCGGCGATCGAGCGCTACGGGACGGAGCGGCTGGCCCTCGGCCGACGCGTCCGGTACGACGTGCGCGCCAACTGGAAGCTGATCGTCGAGAACTTCATGGAGTGCTACCACTGCGCCACCATCCACCCCGAACTCACCGACGTGCTGCCCGAGTTCGCCGACGGCTACGCGGCCCAGTACTACGTGGGCCACGGCGCCGAGTTCGGCGAGGAGGTCAAGGGCTTCACTGTCGACGGCGGCGAGGGCTTCGACCGGCTGCCCGAGGTGGCGGAGAGCCAGGACCGTCGCTACTACGCCGTCACCGTCAGGCCGACGGTCTTCGTCAACCTCGTACCGGACCACGTGATCCTGCACCGGATGTTCCCGCTCGCCGAGGACCGTACGGTCGTCGAGTGCGACTGGCTGTACGCCCCCGACGTGGTGGCGTCGGGGGCGGACCTGTCACGGTCGGTGGAACTGTTCCACCGGGTCAACACGCAGGACTTCGAGGCGTGCGAGCGGACCCAGCCCGCGATGTCGTCCCGCGCCTACCGCCGGGGCGGCGTGCTGGTGCCGACCGAGCACCACATTGGTCTCTTCCACGAGTGGCTGCTGGAGCGGCTAGGAGGCTGACGACGCGGGGCGCTTGTACATCCGCGTCGCCGTGATCTCGCTGTGCACCGCCTCGCCCTCACCGGCCGGGACCGGCTGGGGCAGTCCCGGCCTCAGGTGTTCCTCCACGCTGATGTACTTGAGGCCGGCCCTGAGGTCGGCGTCATTGCGCAGCCGGATGACCAGCGGGAACTCGGCGAGCGCGGTCGTGTCGAACAGACCGGTGGTGTACAGGAGCTGGACGCCGAGGGCGTTGGACACGGCCCGCTGGAGCTCCAGCAGGTAGGTGGCGTTCGCGCGGCCGATGGGGTTGTCGAGGAACAGGGTGCCTGCGTGCCGGTGCCGGTCGCGGCCTCGGTCGTTGCTGCGGAGCGCGGCCATCGTGCAGTACAGGGCGATGGCCGCGGTGAGCAGCTGACCGCCGGAGAAGACGTCGCCCATCTGGCCGACGGGGACGCGCTCGGCGCGCAGTACGGCGTCGGGCTTGAGGATCTCGACGGCGACGCCCTTGGGCTGGAGGGCGGCGGCGACGCCGCGCAGCAGCAGGGACATGCCGTCGCGGCGCAGGTCGGAGTTCTTCTTGACGGCCGCCCGGGTGGCCTCGTCGACGACCTCGCCGAGCCGCTCGGTGAGCGTGGCCTGGTCGGGTTCCTCGAAGCGGATGCGCAGGAACTCCTGCCCCGACCATTCACCGAGGCCCTCCGGGAGCCGGGAGAGCCGCTGGGCGGAGCGGAGGGTGGCGAGGGCCGACTCGACCAGGCCGCGCAGCCGGTCCACGATCGAGTCGCGGTTGCGCTCCAGCTGGGCCAGTTCGTCGGTCAGGACCCGGAGGCGGGGGGCGAAGGCGTCCGCCCATGCGCCCGCGTGCTCGGGCAGCGCGGAGGCGGGCAGCTCGCGGATCTGCTGGCGGGCGGGGGTGCGCACCTGCTCGTAGCGGGTGGAGTTGGCGTGCCGGACGAGGACGTCGCTCGCCTCGCGTACGGCTGCCTCGGCGGCGGACAGGTCGGCGGCGCAGCCACGCAGCGACCGGCGGGCCTCGGCGGCGGACTGGCGGGCCTCCTCCAGACCGCCCGGGTAGGGCTCGGGCTCCTCCTGCTCCTCCTCGGGCGTGTGCTCGCGCAGCAGGTCGCGGAGGAGGGCGGCGACCTCGACGAATCCGCCGACCGCGTCCTCGGCGGCCCGGTGGGCGTCGAGCAGGTCGGCGTGGGCGTCGCGGGCCTGGGTCAGCGCCTCGTTGCGGGAGGCGAGTTCGGAGGTCGCCGTGCGCAGCAGGGTCTGGGCGTGTTCGGCGTCGCGCGGGAGGAGTTCCTCGGGGAGTTCGGTGTGGGCGTCGCCGTCCTCGGGAGCGAGCCGTTCGGCCTCGCCGCGCAGCCGGCCGAGCTGTTCGCTCGCGTGCGACATGCGGGTCTCCAGGAGCTGCACCAGTTCCTCGGCGCGGGCGGCGGCGGCCTGCCGGGAGGGGCCGTCGGAGCCGTCGGGCGACTCCAGCAGTTGCCCGGCCCTGGTGCGGACCTTGTTGCTGAGCCGGTCCAGCTCGGCGCGCGCCGAGCTCTCGTCGCTCTCCGCGCGGGCCTGCTCGGCGCGCAGGTCGGCGCCGACGCCGACCTTCTCGTAGAGCTGGGAGGCGGCGCGGTAGGCCTCGCGGAGGGCGGGCAGGGACGCCTTCGGCGCGTCCGTGCCGTCGTCGGGTGCGTCCTGCGACGCCTCCTGCGGTACGTCGTCGGGGGCGCCGGCGATCTCGGAGCGCTCGGCGCGCAGCGTGCGGGCGGTGCGGCGGGCGTCGTCCGCGGCCCGCTGGGCGGCGCGGCGGTCCTCGTCGGCGGCGCGGGCGCGCTCCAGGCAGGCCTGGGCGCGGGCCTCGGCCTCGGCGCCCTCGTCGGCCAGTTCGCGGAGCTTGGCCTGCCAGCCGGCGCGCTCGCGCAGCCGGAAGGCGAGTCCGGCGAGGGCGTCGGCGGCGCGGCGGGCCTTCTGCGCGGCTTCCTGCCGTTCGTCCCGCATCCGTACGGCCTCGGCGGCGCTCTCGTCGGCCTCTGCCCGCGCGGTCCGCGCCTCGGTCAGCTCGGCCTCGGTCTCCTCGGCGAAGGCGCGCGCCTCCTGGGCGGTCCGCGCCAGTTCGGCGAGGCGTCCGGCGGGGCAGCCGGTGCGCCAGGAGGCGAGCCGGGCCGCCAGCTCCCGGTCCTTGCCGAGCCGGGCGGCGAGCGTGCGGATCTCCTCGTCCCGTTCCGTCGCCCGTGCGCGCAGCGCGTGCCGCTCCTCGTCGGCGGCGTGCTCGTCGTGCATGGCGGGGTTCGGCGGTACGAGGAATACATCGCCGGTGTCGGAGTCCGGCGCCGGGGTGGGCGCGAGCAGGGCGGCGGCCGTGCCGACGGCGACGGCGGAGCGCGGCAGCAGGGCCGCGTCGCCGAGGACGTCCCGGGCGCGGGTGTGCGAGTCGGGGTCGGTGATGATCACGCCGTCGACCAGTTCGGGACGGGCGGCCAGCACGCGCGCGTGGTCGGCGGGGTCGACGGCCTGCGCGAGGTAGCGCCAGCCGGGCAGGGCGGGGATGCCGTGCTCGCCGAGGAACTCCACGGTGGCCAGTACGTCCGGGCCGGGCGGCAGCAGTCCGCCGTCGCCGAGGGCGCCGAGGATGCGGGAGTCGTCGGCGGCGGCGGTGCGCAGTTCGAACAGCTGGCGTTCGGCGGAGGAGACGGTGTCGTCGAGCAGCTCGCGCAGCTCGTCGGCGAAGCGGTCGAGTTCCTCGGGGGTCAGCGCCCCTTCCGAAGCCCTGGGAGCGGCGGTCCGCTCTTCGCGGTCCGCGTCCTGGCGGGGCTGGGGGATGCCCGGGCGGGTGTCGGCGGCCAGGCCGAGCAGTTCGGCGAGCCGCTCCTCGGCGGTCAGGGCCTCGGCCGTGCGGTGCTCGGCCGCGTGGGCGTGCTCGGCGGCGGTGGCCGCGTCCGCCGAGCGGGCCGCCGTCAGTTCGGCGCGGCTCTCCGCGGCGGCGGTCTCGCGCGCGTGCTCCGTGGTCCGGCGGGCCGCCTCACGGGCGGTGTCCCAGGCCGCGACGGTCGTCTTCTCGGCGTCGCTGGCCGCGAGGGCGGCTCGGGCGGGGTCGGCGTCGGGCGTGCTGTCGTCGAGCCAGCCGGCACGGACCGCCTCGGCGGTCTCCTGCTCGACCTCGGTGAGGCGCTGGCGCAGATGCCCGGCTTCGCTGCGGGCGCGCTGCGCCTCGGTGGCCGCGGTGGTGGAGTCCCGGTGGGCGGCGTCGCTGACCTCCTGGAGGGAGGCGGACCGCTCTTCCTCCTCGTTGGCGTGGTGCTCGGCCTTTCCGGCCGCCGCGTGCAGGGCGCGGACGAGTTCGACGGCGGCCTTGGCGCGGGCGGCGAGCGCGGGGGCCGCGTCCCGCTCGGCCTCCTGGATGGCGGCGGACACGCGGGCGACGCGGTCGGCGGCGGCGCGGTGGCGCAGGACGGCCTCGGCGGCCTGCCAGGCGGAGTGCAGGGTGCGCGCGTCGGCGAGTTCGCGCTTCTGCGCGGCGGCCGACTTCTCGGCCCCGGTCAGGGCCAGCGAGGCGTGCCGGTAGGCGAGTTCGGCGGCGATGAGAGAGCTGCGGTCCCGGGCCGACTCGGCGTGCGTGACGGCGTAGGCGGCGGCGGTGACCCGCTGGGCGAGATCGCCGGCCCGGACCCGCTCCTGGGCGCCGCGGGCGGAGAGCCGGCGGGCCAGGGTCCTGGTCCGGCGTTCGGCGGCGGTGTGGATGTCGCGCGCGCGGGTGCGGGCGTCGGCGGCCTCGACGATCCGGCCGAGGAGGTCGACGGACCCGGCGGTGAAGTCGCGTTCGGCGATCAGCTCGGCGCGCCGGCCGAGCTTGTTGCCGAAGCCGCTGACCAGGTCGGCGAGTCCATCGGTGTCGCGGGTGTCGGTGACGGCGCGCAGCAGCAGGTCGGTGAAGTCGGAGTCCTTCTTGACCGCGAAGAGGCCGGCCGCCTCGCCCTCGTCGGCGTTCATCTCGCGCTGGTAGCGGAAGAGTTCGGGGTCGAGGCCGAGGTCGCCGAGGTGCTCGATCCAGCGGTCGTGGATCTCCTCCCAGTGCACCTCCAGGTGCGGGTAGGCCTTGCCGGCCTCGGTGATGGCGTCCCGGAAGCCCTTCATGGTGCGGCGCCTGCCCTGGGCGCCGGAAACGCCCTCGACGGGCGGGCGTACGGCGTTGGCCTCGGCGACGGGCAGGTTGTCCAGGGTCAGTCCGGGGCCGGGCCGGAAGGAGTACCAGGCCTCGGCGAACTTCCGCGGGTCGCCCGAGACCTGGCGACCACGCCACTCACTGGCCTTGCCGACGACGACGCACTCGCCGGTCTGCACGTGCTGCCACTCCAGCGCCACGTGTCCGCAGTCGTCGGCGAGCAGGAACTTGCGCAGCACGCCGGAGCTGGCGCCGCCCAGGGTGTTGCGGTGGCCCGGCAGCATCACCGAGAAGATCAGCTTGAGCAGGACGGACTTGCCGCCGCCGTTCTCCAGGAAGAGCACGCCGGCGGGCGCGGGCCGGCGCGGCGGGCCGACGGGCTCCTCCTCGAAGAACTCCGCCTGCGCGGGCGCGGGGTCGGGCACGGGCTCGCCCACACCGCGCAGGTCAAGCACGGTGTCGGCGTAGCGCGCACCGGCGGGTCCGATGGAGTAGAGGCGGACCCGGGACAGCTCGTACATGGCGGACTCTCGTAAGTCTTCGTGAAAGTGGGGTGCGGGGGCGGGGGCGGTGTCAGGAGGAGTGGAACGGCAGTCCGGCGTCGGCGACCAGTTCCAGGTCCTCCGTCTCGTCGGCGGGCAGCAGTGTCGCCGTGCCGTCGGTCACCGGGACGACGCCCAGGTCCAGCAGCTCGGCCATGGCGGCGCTGCCCGCCATGTCGCGCACCTGGAGTTGGTAGCGGGCCGTTGTGCGGTAGGTGCCGCCGTTGTCGTCGCCGGTGCGCTGGAGGAAGCCGGACTCGGTGAGGAAAGCGGCGGCCTTGCCGACGATGCCGGTGGTGGAGCCGGGGAGTCTGCGCGCGTCCTTGGTGGCGCCGGTCGCGCTGCGTCTGACCCAGATCCGCCAGGCGGACTCCAGGCCCGGGGCGTCGGTGGCCGGGTCGGTGTTCTCGCCCTGTTCCTCGGCCCGCTCCTCCAGTCGTCGGCAGGCCTGGCGGACGAAGGCGTCCACTCCATTGACGGTGACGCGGCCGATGTAGCCGTCGTCGGCGAGGTCCTCGGGGCGCGGGTAGGCCATGGCGGCGACGGCGAGGTGGGCCAGTCCGTGCAGGAAGCGGTCGCCGGAGTCGGTGGCGGCACGACGTGCGTAGTCGCCCATGCGGACGGCGAACACCGAGTCCTCGGCGGCGGTCACGGCCATCCCCGCGCGCGGGGACACCTCCAGGACGATCAGCCCGAGGCCGGCCGCCACGGCGTCGGCGAGCCGGGCGAAGGGCGGGTCCTCGCGGTAGCGGCGCAGCAGGTCGGCGTACTCCTGGTCGCGCGCGGGCAGCAGCTTGGGCTGGAGGCCGAAGGCGACGAGCCGCGCCGCGTCGGCGGCGTCGGCGGGCGTGACGGCAGCGGTGGCCGGTGCGGCACCCGCCTCCGGTTCGCTCCGGTCGACGTGCTCGGTCACGGTCGGTACTCCTTGCTGTGCTGATGCTCGGGGGTGAGGTCGTGGGAGCCGGTCATGCCGCCTCCGTGCGGTCCGCGGCCATCCCGGCCGCGTCCAGCAGCGCCGTGCCGACGATGAGGTCGGCGCCGCCGAACTCGGGGTCGTCCAGTTCGGTGCCGTCGTCCACGGCGAACAGGAGCTTCGGTTCGCCCTGGCGGTATGCGGTGCCGACGGGCGGGCTGGCCGCGTGCACGGCCAGCAGGGCGACGAGATACGGCAGTTCCGCCTCGCGGGCGCGGGCGTCGGCCAGCAGTCCCGACAGCCGGCGCGGGGCGTCGTGCGGCAGGTCGAGCAGGTCCATGGCCGCCGCGAGCTGGTCCTCGCTGAAGCGGCTGTCGTCCGGGGTGGCGATCAGGTCGGGTTCCGGCATCTCGGCGCCCAGGTGCTCCCGCTCCACGGGCGGGGTCAGGAGTATGTCGACGAGGTCGCCGACCCGGACGGAGACGGGCGTGCGCATACCGGTGCCGCGGGCGAAGAAGGCGTCGGTGACCCGGAGCGCGCGCTCCAGGGGCAACGGCAGGACGGGGGCGACGAGATGGCCGTACAGGTCCAGGCCCGAGGTCGTCAGGGGGGTGGCGAAGGCCTGCCGGTCCTGTTCGGCGCGGAAGAGGGGGCCTGCCTCCAGGAGACGGGACTGGAGCTGAGTGTGGCGGCGGATGCAGTCCTTGACGATGTCGACGAGCTCGGCCGAGCGGCGCTTCTGCTCGGGGTCCTCGGACTCGTCGCGCGCCTTGCGGATGTTGGTGAGGATCGCGTTCTCGTGGCGGTACCGGTCGGCGACGTGGTCCAGGGCCTCGGCGATCATGTCGGGGACGGCGGTGAGCCAGTCCACCGCGCGGACGTTGCGCCGGGTGGCGTCCAGGGCCCTGCGCAGGGTCTCCGAGTACTGCACGGTCCGGTACCGGGCCTGCTCGGCGGCGAGCTGGGCGTCGGCGAGCCGGCCGCGGCTGATCAGCACCTCCAGCTTGACCTCGGCGGCGATCTGGGCGCTGGTGACGTCGGTGTCCAGGGCGCCGACGAGGACGTTGACCGCCTCGTCGGTGGTGCGGAGGTAGACGGTGCCGCCGGGGCCCGGGACCTCCTCCAGGAGCTTGAAGTCGTAGTCGCGGCGCACATAGGTGCCGTCCGGTCCGAAGGTGCCGTACACCGCGCGGAAGCCGCGGTCGACGCTGCCGACGTTGATCAGGTTCTCCAGGACCCAGCGGGCCACCCGCTCGTGCTCGGCGGCGGGCCGCGCGGGGGCCTGGGCGGCGACGCGCGGGATCAGCCGGGCCACGATCTGGTCGTGGTCGGCGCCCGTGTCGAAGTCCATGTTCAGCGTGACGAGGTCGATGGCGGAGAGGGCGACCTCCGCCATGCCGTACACCGAGTACTCACCCGCGAGGTTGGCCTTGCGTGCGTCGAGGTCGTGCAGCGGCGCCGTGCAGGCGAGCGCGCGCAGCCGCCGCGCCAGCCCCTCGTCGGCGGCCGGGCCCGGGGCAGGGCGCGGCCCCGCGCTGAGCTGGGGCGGAACGCTGTCCGTCGATGCAGGCGAAGTCACGGTGCACAGACTAGGTCCTCGGTCTGACAACGACCCAAACGACGCAGATGCGCCCCGACGCGACAGGCGTCGCGGGCCGCCCGCCCTGATCTCGCGGGTCCGCCCGCGGTGGCCTGTCGCTCGTCGATTCGCGGTCCCGCCCGCGATGACCTATCCCTCGTCGCCTCGCGGCCCCGCCCGCAGTGGTCTATCCCTCGTCGCCGACCCGCCGCAGATAGACCTCCACGACGCGCTTCAGCGAGTTCTCGAGGTAGACCGCGAGCAGCCGCTCCGCCGTCTCCCGCTCGCCGGCCCCCAGGGCCGCGAGGATCTCCGCGTTCCGTGCGATGTACGGCTCGTGCAGGCGCCGCGGATCGTCCACGACGTGAAAGGCGAGGCGCAGTTCGGCGAAGACGCTGCGCATCAGCTCGTCGGTGCGTTCGCTGCCGGCGAGAGCCACCAGTTCCCGGTGGAAGTGGATGTTGGCCGTACCCACACCTTTCCAGTCACCTTCGCGGGCCGACCGCCGCCCGTCCTCGACGGCCCCGGCGAGTCCGTCCAGGCCGTACGGCGGCTCTCCGAGGCCCCGGACGACGGCGCATTCGACGAGGGCGCGGGTGCGGTAGATGTCCTCGACGTCCTCGACGGTCAGGACCCGGACGAAGACGCCGCGGTTCAGCTCGTGGATGAGCAGGCGTTCGTGGGTGAGCAGGCGGAACGACTCGCGCAGTGTGTTCCGGGAGACGCCGAGCGCGCCGCCGATGCTGTCCTCCGACAGGCGGGTCCCGGGCGGGAAGTAGCCCTCGGCGATCCGGCTCCTGAGGATGTCCGAGACACGCTCGGCGGTGCTGGTCCGCCCGAGGAGGGCGCGGTCGTCGGCCAGTCCCGTCAACTGCTCTGCCATGCCCGGAATTCAATCGCAGATACCAGAACGAAACAACATGGGTATTGAGGGATCGTTGAACGATCCTCTACGGTGCCATGAAGTGAAGACACGGCGCCCGCTCCCCCACCCGCGCCGCCGCACCGACCGGCTCACTCTCGACAAGCACCCTCCGTCCTCCCACTGCGAGGTGCCCATGAGCACAACCCCTCCACCGCAGGCCCTGTCCTCCGAGAGCCGTCCTCCCGGCTCGGCTGAACACCCCTCGGACGACGGCGCGTTCGGCTGGCTGCGCGCCCTCGGCCCGCGGGGTCGACGCGCCTTCGGCGGCGCGTTCGGCGGCTATGCGCTCGACTCGTACGACTACTTCACGCTGCCGCTGACCATGGTCGCGCTGGCCGCGTACTTCGGTCTGGACAGCGGTCAGACCGGTCTGCTCACGACGGTCACGCTGGTCGTCTCGGCGGTCGGCGGCGCCCTCGCGGGCGTCCTGGCGGACCGCGTCGGCCGGGTCAAGGCCCTGCTGCTCACCGTGATCACCTACGCCGTCTTCACGGTGGCCTGCGGTTTCGCGCCCAACTACGAGACGCTGCTGGTCTTCCGCGCCCTGCAGGGCCTGGGCTTCGGCGGCGAGTGGGCGGTCGGCGCGATCCTGGTCGCCGAGTACGCGAGCGCCAAGCACCGGGGCCGTACCCTCGGCGCGATCCAGAGCTCCTGGGCCGTGGGCTGGGCGCTCGCCGTGGTCGTGTACACGCTGGTGTTCTCGCTGGTCGGCGACGATCTGGCCTGGCGCGTCATGTTCTGGACCGGCGCGCTGCCCGCGCTGCTCGTGGTCTGGGTGCGGCGCAGCGTCCACGACGCGCCCCAGGCCGCCGAGGCCCGCGGGAAAGGCGCCGGGAAGGGCTCGTTCGCGGCGATCTTCAAGCGGGGCACGGCCGACTCGCCGGGCCTGCTGCGCGTCACGCTCTGGGCGAGCCTGCTCTCCACCGGCGTCCAGGGCGGCTACTACACCCTCGCCACCTGGGTGCCGACGTATCTGAAGGACGAGCGCGACCTGTCGGTCGTCGGCACCGGCGGCTATCTGACCTTCCTCATCTCGGGCGCCTTCATCGGCTACCTCACCGGCGGCTATCTCACCGACCGGCTGGGCCGCAAGCGCAACATCTGGCTCTTCGCGCTGCTGTCGGCGCTGTGCATCCTGGCGTACGCGAACATCCCCAGCGGCGCCAACACCCTGCTCCTGGTGCTCGGATTCCCGCTCGGCTTCTGCATGTCGGCGATCTTCAGCGGCTTCGGTTCGTATCTGAGCGAGCTGTACCCGACGGCCGTACGCGGCGCCGGCCAGGGCTTCACGTACAACACCGGGCGCGCGGTGGGTGCCGTGTTCCCGACCACGGTCGGCTTCCTGGCCGACAGCTGGGGCGTGGGCGGCGCGCTGGTCTTCGGCGCCATCGGCTACGGCATCGCGGCGCTGGCACTGCTGGGGCTGCCGGAGACACGCGGAAGGGAACTGGCGTGAAGCACTCGGACCACGGGGCCGTGAGGCACTCCCACCACATGACCGAGGACCGTCCCGTCACCCTCGTCGACGAGCACGCGCGCGCGTGGAGCCCGAAAACGGCCCGCTCCCGCTTCCGGGAAGGGCTCACCGGCCCCACGGCCGGGGTCGCGGCCGGCCACACCCAGGCCAACCTGATCTCGGTGCCCGCCGAGTGGGCGTACGACATGCTGCTGTTCTGCACCCGCAATCCGAAGCCCTGCCCGGTCCTCGACGTCACGGACGCCGGGTCCTGGAGCACCGCGCTCGCCGACGGCGCCGACCTGCGCACCGATCTGCCGCGCTACCGGGTGTGGCGGGACGGCGAGCTGGTGGACGAGCCGACGGACGTACGCGCGCACTGGCGGGACGACCTGGTGTCGTTCCTGATCGGTTGCAGCTTCACCTTCGAGTGGGCGCTGACCGCGGCCGGCGTCCCGATCCGCCACGTCGAGCAGGGGCGCAACGTCCCGATGTACGTCACCGGTCGGCAGTGCCGTCCGGCCGGGCGGCTGCACGGGCCGATGGTGGTGTCCATGCGCCCGGTGCCGCCCGCTCACCTGTCGGCGGCGATCCGCGAGACCAGTCTGCTCCCCGCCGTGCACGGCAGCCCGGTGCACTGCGGGGACCCGTCGGCGCTCGGCATCGACGACCTGGACCGGCCGGATTTCGGCGACCCGGTGGACGCCGGGCCGGACGACATCCCGGTGTTCTGGGCGTGCGGGGTGACCCCGCAGGCGGCGGTCATGGCCTCGCGTCCGCCCTTCGCCCTCACCCACGCGCCGGGGCAGATGTTCCTCACCGACGCACGGGACGAGCAGTACCGCGTGGCCTGATCCCGGGATGTCCCGACACAGGCCGGAAACCGGAGACACTGGAGACATGACCTCGATCGACCTCAACGCCGACCTCGGCGAGGGATTCGGCCGCTGGCGGCTCACCGACGACGAGGGTCTGCTCTCGGTCGTCACCAGCGCCAACGTGGCCTGCGGCTTCCACGCCGGGGATCCGGTCACCATGCGGCGGGTGTGCGAGCTGGCGGCCGAGCGGGGCGTGACGATCGGCGCCCAGGTCTCCTACCGGGACCTGGCCGGTTTCGGGCGGCGCGCGATGGACGTGCCGTCCGCCGAGCTGGCGGCCGAGGTGGCCTACCAGGTCGGCGCCCTGGAGGTGTTCGCGCGCGCGGCCGGCTCCCGCGTGGCGTACGTCAAGCCGCACGGTGCCCTGTACAACCGGGTGGTGCGGGACGCGGAGCAGGCCGCGGCGGTCGTCGACGGTGTGCTCCTCGCGGGGGGCGCGCTGCCCGTGCTCGGGCTGCCCGGCTCACGCGTGCTGGAGCTGGCGGGCCGGGCCGGGCTGCCGGTCGTCACGGAGGCGTTCGCCGACCGCGCCTACACCGACGAGGGGACGCTCGTGCCGCGCGGGCAGGAGGGCGCCGTGGTCGCCGATCCGGACGACGTCGTGGAGCGCTCGGTGGGCCTGGCCGTCTCCGGCACGGTCACCGCCCGCTCCGGGGCACGTGTCGAGGTCCGGGCCCGCTCCCTGTGCGTGCACGGCGACACGCCCGGCGCGGTGGAACTGGCCCGCCGGGTCCGGCAGCGGCTGGAGGCGTCTGGTGTCCGCGTGGAGGCCTTCGCATGAACGTCCTGCCGGTCGGCGACGACGCCCTGCTCGTCGAGGTCTCCTCGGGCGACGAGGCCGAGGCGCTGCACGCGGAGCTGCTGCGGCGCCGCGCGGAGGGCACTCTCGCGGCGCGGGAGATCGTCCCCGCGGCCCGCACCGTCCTCCTCGACGGCCTCACCGACCCGGCCCGGCTGGCGTCCGAACTGGCCGCCGCCGAGGTGCCGTCCGCTCCCCCGCGCGCGGGGCGCGTGGTCGAGATCCCGGTCCGTTACGACGGTCCGGACCTGGCCGACGTCGCCGCGCACTGGGGCGTGGCGGAGGACGAGGTGGGCCGCGTTCACGCGGGTACCGAGTTCCACGTCGCCTTCTGCGGGTTCGCGCCCGGGTTCGGCTACCTCACGGGTCTGCCCGCGCGCTACGACGTCCCGCGCCGGGACACTCCGCGTACGGCCGTCCCGGCCGGTTCGGTGGCACTGGCGGGTCCGTACACCGGCGTGTATCCGCGCTCGTCGCCGGGCGGCTGGCAGTTGATCGGTACCACGGACGCCGTGCTGTGGGACCACACGCGCGTGCCGGCGGCGCTGCTGTCGCCGGGCACGCGCGTGCGGTTCGTCGCCCGTGGGCACCTGTACGAGCATCAGGGGGGTTCATGACGGACCGTGCGCTCGCCGTCGTCCGGGCCGGGGCCCTGACCACCGTGCAGGACCGGGGCCGCCCCGGGCACGCGCACCTCGGCGTGCCCCGCTCCGGGGCGCTCGACGCGCCCGCGGCTGCGCTGGTCCTCCGGCTCGTCGGATGCCCGCCCGACGCCGCCGTCCTGGAGACCACGCTCACCGGCTGCGCCGTGCGTCCACGATGCGCGGTGACGGTGGCGGTCGGCGGCGCCCCCTGCCCCGTGGCAGTGGACGGACGGCCGGTGCCCTGGGGTGCGCCGGTCGACGTGCCGGCCGGCGCGCTGCTGAACGTCGGAGCGGCCGACTCCGGCGTCCGCAGCTATGTGGCCGTCTCCGGCGGCATCCTCGTCGAGCCGGTCCTCGGTAGCCGCTCCACCGACCTGCTGTCCGGCCTCGGGCCACCGCCCCTCACGGACGGCACGGTGCTGCCCCTGGGTCGGCCGCGCGGGCAGCACGCGCGCGTGGACGTCGCCCCGCAGCCGGCGCCCCCGGCGGAGCTGGTCCTGCGGGTGACGCCGGGCCCGCGCGCCGACTGGTTCACGCCGGAGGCGGTACGGACGTTCACCTCGCGCGCGTACCGGGTATCGCCCGCGAGCAACCGCATCGGACTGCGCATGGACGGACCGGCACTGCGACGCGCCCGCCCGGGCGAACTCCCCAGCGAGGGCATGGTGCTGGGCGCGGTTCAGGTGCCGCCCGACGGCAGACCGGTCGTGTTCCTGGCCGACCATCCGACGACCGGCGGCTACCCGGTCATCGGCGTGGTCCGCACCGCCGACCTCCCGGCGGCGGCCCAGACGCCACCGGGGACGCCGGTGCGCTTCGTCGCCGTGCACCGACCCTGACACCGCGACACCACCCGCGCCGACGCCGACGCCGCGGCACGATCATGCCCGGGCCGGCCCAGACGCCACCGGGGGCGCCGGTGCGCTTCGTCGCCGTACACCGACACCGCGACACTGCCCCGTACCCCGGGTGCCGCCGGTCCGCGTACGGCCGTGCGCGAGCACCGACGCCGTACGACGACGGCGAGGTGCCCGCGCCGGGGTACCGGTGTGGTCCGCCCTCCGTCCACGGCGTCGCGCGACCGTACCGGCACGGTCGCGGGCACTGCCGGTCACGCCGCCTCCGGTCGCTCCGTCGTCGACAGCGCCGCGAGCGCGGCGGAGACCGCGGCGGACGTGCGCAGGTCGAGCCGGGCGCTCGTCCCGCGCGCGTAGTGGCGCAGTTCGTCGGCGGCCAGCGTCAGCAGTTGGGGCAGCAGGTCCGTACAGCGCCGGGCCACCCAGCCGGTGCCGGCCGTGGCCAGCCACCACAGGCTCGCCGACCTGGTGGGAGCGGGGAACTCGTTCTCCGGCGAGGGCGCGGGCCCGGTGGCGTCGCCGCGCTCGGCGAGCAGGGCGTGGAAGCGCAGGGCCAGCTGCCGGTGGCCCCCCTCGCCGGGGTGCAGCCGGTCCGCGCTCCACATCGCGCGGTCCGTGATCCAGTCGCCCTCGCTCGCGTGCAGGTGCACGGCCCCGTACCGGTCGGACAGGGCGTGCACGACGGCGTTGACCGCCCGTTGCCGCCGGGCCAGTGGGCGGGCCAGCGCTCCCGGCAGCCCGAGCATCGCCCCGGGGTCCGGCAGGCACGCCGTGAGCAGGAGCGCGCCCTGTCCGGTGAAGGCGGCGTACACCGTGTCGAGCCGGGCGGCGACGGCCCCGAGGTCGAAGGAGCAGCGCAGGGTGTCGTTGACGCCGACGACGACGGAGGCGACGTCGGGACGCAGGGCGAGACCTGCGGGCAGTTGCCGCTCGGCAACGTCCCGGGCCTGCGCCCCGCTGACGGCGAGGTTGGTGAACTCCACGGGCTCCTCGGCGAGCCCGGCGGAGAGCAGCGCGGCCCAGCCGCGCCACCCGTTCCGCACCGGGTCCCCCACGCCTTCGGTCAGCGAGTCGCCGAGGGCCACGAACCGGAGGCGTCTCATGACACGGCCTCCGGCAGCGCGGGAAGCGTGGGGACCGTCGCGTCGTGCGCGGCCAGGAACGCGCGGACCGCCGCGTCCCAGCCGAAACACTCCGCACGCGCGCGTGCCGCTTCCCGCCGGTCCGCCTCCCGGCGTCCGAGGAGCAGGTCCACGGCGTCCGCGAAGGCCTCCCCGTGGTCGGCGGCGACGGCCCCGGCGGAGCCGATCACCTCCGGCAGCGCCGACGACGCGCTGGCCACCACGGGCGTGCCGCAGGCCATCGCCTCCAGCGCGGCGAGTCCGAAGGTCTCGGCCGGTCCGGGCGCCAGGCACACGTCGGCGGACGCCTGGAGCGCGCCGAGCAGCCCGCGGTCGGCGACGTGGCCGAGGAAGGTCACCGGCAGCCCGCGCTCCCGCGCCCGCTGTTCGAGCCGCGGGCGCAACGGCCCGTCCCCCGCCACCACCAGCACCGCCCGCTCGCCGCGCCGAAGCAGCGCCGCCAGCGCGTCGAGCGCCGTGCCCGGCCGCTTCTCCACGGACAGCCGGGAGCACAGCACCAGCAGCGTCTCGTCCACGCGCGCGTACCGGGCGCGCAGCGCCGGATCGCGCAGCGCCGGGTGCCGCCCGGCCAGGTCGACGCCCAGGGGAGCCCGTACGACGTTGCGGGCGCCGATGCGGACGAACTCCCGCTCGGCGAACTCCGTGGTGCACACCACGCGCGCGTAGGTGTGCGCCGTGCGGATGTTCAGGGCGTCGGCGGTGCGCCGGGCCGCCTCTTCGGACAGGCCCCAGGTGCGCAGCACACCGTCGGTGGTCTCGTGGGAGACCATCACGGCGGGGACCCTGGCCCGCCGGGCCCACTTGCCGGTCCAGCGCAGCGTGGTCCGGTCGGAGACCTCCAGCCGGTCGGGTGCCAGCTCCTCCAGCAGCGCCGCCACGCGCCGCTTGCCGGTGAGGACGCGGTAGCCCCCGGTGCCCGGCAGCAGCGGTCCCGGGAGGGTGATCACCCGGCCCTGTTCGGTCTCCCGGTCGTCGGCGCGCTCGCCAGGGACGACGAGGACGGGGTCGTGTCCGGCCGCACGGAAGCCCTTGCCGAGCTCGCGCAGCGCGGTGCGCAGGCCGCCGGACGAGGGTGCGACGAAGTTGGCGAGCCGGACGATCCGCAGCGCGCTCATGCCGCGAGCACCGCCTTCCGTGAGGCGAGGACGTCCGTGTAGTGCCCGATCAGCCGGTCGCCGACGGCCGCCCAGGTGCGCCCCTCGACGGCCGCCCGCCCGGCCGCCCCGTACGCGGCCCGCAGCGCGGGGTCGGCGGTCAGCGACCACACCGCGTCCCGTACGGCGGCGGCGTCGCGCGGCGGCACGAGCAGCCCGGTGCGCCCGTGGGCGACGAGGTCCAGCGGCCCGCCCGCGGCGGGCGCGACGACGGGCACGCCGCTCGCCATGGCCTCCTGCACGGTCTGGCAGAACGTCTCGAAGGGGCCGGTGTGCGCAAAGACGTCCAGTGAGGCGAAGACCCGGGCGAGATCGTCCCCGGTACGGCGGCCGAGGAAGAGCGCGCCGGGGAGCGCCTGCTCCAGGCCGGGCCGGCTGGGTCCGTCGCCGACGATCACGACACGCACGCCGTCCAGGCCGCAGACCCCGGCGAGCAGTTCCACCTGCTTCTCGGGGGCGAGCCGGCCGACGTAGCCGACGATCAGCTCACCGTTGGGGGCCAGTTCGCGGCGGAGCGACTCGTCGCGCCGGTCGGGCCGGAAGCGGACGGTGTCCACCCCGCGCGGCCAGAGCGAGACCCGGGGCACACCGTGCGCCCGGAGGTCGCGCAGGGCCGCGCCGGACGGGGCGAGGGTGAGGTCGGCGGCGGAGTGCACGGAGCGGATCCGCCGCCAGGCGGCCGCCTCGCCCGCTCCCATGTACGTACGGGCGTATCCGGCGAGGTCGGTCTGGTAGACGGCCACGGCGGGGACACCGAGCCGGGCGGCGGCGGCCATGCCCCGGACGCCCAGGACGAAGGGGCTGGCCAGGTGGACGAGGTCGGCGCGGTGTTCGGCGATCGCGGCGGCCACGCGGCGGCTGGGGAGGGCGACGCGTACCTGGGGGTAGCCGGGGAGCGGGAGGGAGGGGATCCGGACGAGGGGGCACGCGGCGGAGGTGTCCGCCGCGTTGCCCGGAGCGGTGGCCGGGGCGACGACGACGCAGTCGTGACCGCGGTCGACGAGGTGCCGGGCGGTCTGGAGCGCGCAGTGGGCGACGCCGTTCACATCGGGGGGAAAGGATTCGGTCACGATGACGACACGCATACCGGTGTTGTCGCCGGACTGGACGTGCTCGCGTCAACGTCGATCTTTCCGGCCGAGGAACGTCCCATGAGCGTTGCCCTGCCCACCCGGGCAGGCCAGATCGCGGCCACACCCGCCGTACCCACGGGCCATCCGTCGTTCACACGGGGGGCTGCCGCCCGGCGGCACGGGGGGCTGCCGCCCGACGGCACGGGGGGCTGATGCCCGGCGGCACGGGAGGTGATGCCCGGCGGCACGAGCAGGGGCTGCCCGACGGCACGAGCAGGGGCTGCCCGACGGCACGAGCGGGGGCTGCCCGACGGCACGGCGGGAGGCTCGGTGGCACGGGGGGGGGTGAGACCCCCCGACGGCACGGCGGGAGGCTGCCGCCCGGCGGCACGGGGGGTGTGACCCCCGACGGCACGTGGGGGGTGACGCCCGCGCGCGGAGCCGCCCCGCCGTCGGCGACGGAGGGGCGCCGCCCGTGCCGGGAGTCCCTCTGTCCGGCCTCCGGCGGGCTTCGGGCCTCCGGGACCGCTTGGCGCGCGCGGGACCCGGTCTTCGTGGACCGGTGGGGCGGGGCCCGGGGCGGGCCGCGTCAGTGCGGAAGGACGGCCACGGGCCCGGACAGGCTTCTCCGTCCGTTCCGCCAGAGCCGCCTCGGGCCGGCCTACCCACTCACACGGCCGACCCCGTTCGCTCACACGGCCGGCGCGTCCGGTCCGAAGCGGCTGCGTACGGCCGTCTGGACCTCGTCCTCCTCGGCCGGATCGGCGGCGAGCCTGCGCAGCCGTTCGACGACGCGGTTGTCGCCGGTCTCGGCGTGGCGGGCGGCGATCTCGCGGGTGGTCTCCTCGCAGTCCCACAGGCACTCGATGGCGAACCCGGCGGCGAAGGACGGGTCGGTGGCGGCCAGCGCCCGGGCGGCCCGGCCGCGCAGGTGGGAGGAGGCGGTCTCGCGGTAGATGTGGCGCAGTACGGGCGCGGCGCAGGCGATGCCGAGCCGTCCGGTGCCGTCGACGAGGGTCCACAGGGTCGGCGCGTCGGGGCCTTCACCGCGTACCGCCTCCCGCAGTGCGGCGAGGACGAGGTCGCGGTCCTGCGCTCCGCCCCGGCAGGCGAGTACCCGCCCGGCGGCGGCGCCCAAGGCGTCGGGTCGGTGCACCCAGCGGCGCGCCAGGTCGACGGCGGCGAGGCTGCGCATGCGCTCGAAGGCGGCGACGGCGGCCTCCACGACCGGCGTCGAGCCGTTGGTCACGGCGCCCTCGATCAGGCCGAGGGCGTCCGGATCGTTGCCGTCGGCGAGATAACGCAGGGCGGTGCAGCGGGCGCCCTCGTCGCCGGACCGCGCGGCCTCGACGATCTCGGGCCGGTCCTCGGGGCCGGCGACGGCCGTGAGACACCGGGCGGCCGGCACATGGAGCGCGGCGCCGCGCTCGACGCCCTGCTGGGCCCACTCGAAGACGGCCCGCACGCTCCAGCCCGGACGCGGTCCGGTGGGACTCATCTGCCGCTGCCAGCGGTCGAAACAGCCCGTCTCGTGAGCGGCACGCACACGCGTGGCGATCGATTCGCGCGGATCGTCGGCCCACAGCCGCCAGGGCCGGGGTTCGAAGGCGTCCCGCACGGCGACGGCCAGCTCGGCGTCTCCCTCGGCATCGTGCGGGAAGCGTGCCAGGACGGGCGCGGCGAGCGAGCGCAGACCGGCGTCGTCGTCGCGCAGCGCCAGTTCGTCCAGGGCCCACGCCCAGTTGACGCCGTGGGCGGCGTACCTGCGCAACAGCTGGAGCGCGTCCAGCCTGCCGTAGGAGGCCAGGTGCCCGAGGACCGCGAGGGCCAGCCCGGTGCGTGACTCGTCGGCCTCGAGGATGTCCTCGGGGTCGAAGAGGTGGGCCTCGATCGCGTCCAGCTCGCCGGTGAGGTCGAGGTAGAGGCGGGCGTAGTAGAGGGAGCGGTTCTCGACCTGCCAGTCGTGGCGGGGGTCGTGCAGCACGCAGTGGTTCAGTGCCGCGAGCGCTTCGGCGCGCGGAGCGGTGAGCGCATGCAGCGTGCCGTCGCCGCGACCCCGCTGAAGCAGGCCGAGCAGCGTACCGCTGGGCGCTATGACCGGATCGAACATGGGAAACAGCCTCACATCAAGCGTCGACGCAACCGGGGAGCACGCGTTACCTGGCCGTGCGCCAACACGTCGGAGCGCCCGCCGTCTCTTGCTTGCTGAAGACCATGTTCCTCTGCCTCTCGTCGGTGGCCCTTGCGGGCCGTGTCACGGCCCGCGCGGTGCGGCAACATCTGCCCAGCCATCACGTCCGTGAACCACGTCGTCATGATGGCCCGGCGGTCACATCTGCCGCGACCGAAATTTCGGCGGCCTGGTACCGCCTCCCCCGTTATTCGTATTTTCCCTGGTCAGAAAGAGTGGAGCAGACCCGGAGCAGTACCGGATGGGCTTCCGGTCACTGAGCGCCGAACAGCTCCAGCAGCTCGGTCCGGGCGAACATCCGCGCCGTGTCGACGGCCGAGGGCGTGCCCGCGGACGGATCCGCGCCGGCCTCCAGCAGCGCCCTGGTCACTTCCGTCTCACCCTTGAAGGCGGCGCCGGCGAGCGGGGTCTGACCCCGGTCGTTGACGCGGTCGGCCTCGGCGCCACGGGCCAGCAGCGCGCGCACCGCGTCGGCGTGGCCGTGGTAGGCGGCGAGCATGACGAGGGAGTCGCCGCGGTCGTTGGTGAGATTGGCGGGAACGCCGGCGTCCACATAGGCCACCAGTTCCTCGGTCCGTCCCTGCCGGGCCAGATCGAAGATCTTCGTCGCCAGCTCCACGACCTCCGGGTCGGGGGCTTCACTCATCGGCCGGACCACCTCTCACTACGCATGCCGGGGACTGTGCGCACGGCCGCGAGCGGTGCGGCCGTGCGAGTGAATCGCCAGGGTACTGGCTCGCGCCGCACATGAGCCGAAGTGCCCGAGGTAAAGATCAGCACGGACCCGGCAGGGCGCAACAGCCCTGCTCAACCGGCCCAAGGACTACTCCGCCAGGTGGGGCAATTCCTGCAAATTTCCCCCATTTGCACCTTTTATCGTATGGATACATGCTGTGAGCCTGGAAGTACTCATGGTGACTGTCCCCGCGAACCAGGAGAACTCACATGATCCTCTCGATCTCAGGCGTGGTCCTGCTCGGCATCGTCGTCTTCATCTTCTTCCGCAAGGACGGCCTCAAGGCCTCGCACGCGCTGGTCGCGGTCCTGTTCGGGTTCTATCTGGCGAGTACGGCCATCGCCCCGAGCATCAAGGCAGGCGGCGAGAGCCTGGCGGGCCTCCTCGGCGGAATCAAGTTCTGACGCCCCCACGCCCCCGCCCGACATCCACACGTACGCACTTCCAGGAGGCAGCAGTGGCCCGGCGGCCCCTCCCCCGCATTCTGAGCAACGGCGGCGCACAGCTCGCCCGGAGCCGGGAGCTGGCCCGGACGGCGGCCGACAGCGCCACCGACGTCCTCCAGCCGCTGATCACGATCGCCCGCGGTCTGCGCCGCCTGGCCGCGGCCGCGCGGCGCAGATGGTGCGAGACCCCCAAGGACCGGCGCGGCGCGCTGCTGTTCCTGGTGGCCTCGGTGGTCCTGGTCGTGGCACTGGTGCCGTACGGCCCGCTGCTCGCCGTCATCACCCTGATGGCGGCGGCGGCCTGGCAGGGCAGGGACCGCGCCCCGGCGGAGCCGGAAGGCCCCGACGACTCCCAGACCAAGCGCCTCCAGTCGCTCTACGAGGCGCTCGTCCCGTACTTCTCCCTCGCCGAGGACCCCGATCCCCTGTACTCCCACGGTGGCGCGTGGGAGAAGGCGTTCCCCTCGTACGAGTTCGACGACACCGGCCGCTTCGCCCACCTGGTGATCCGCTACCCCGCGTACTTCACCGACGGGGAGGCCGAGGCCCGCGCCCGGATCGAGCACCTGCTCACCGCCAAGTCCGGCCGGGGCCGGGAGTACCGCTTCACCTGGGACGAGGAGGCCAACCACCTCTCCGTCGACGTGCTCGCGGCGCTGCCCACCGACATCGCCGCCCAGCGCTTCGTGACGGCGCCCGGCGAGACCGTCCTCGGCTTCACCGACCCCACCCGGGTCCAGCGCACCCTCCCGCTCACCCACGGCGAGGAGCAGCGCGACGTGCCTCCGGTCGTCTGGCGTACCGGCATCCGCTCGACCGAGCCCCACCTGCTGGTCCTGGGGCAGCCCGGTACCGGCACGTCCACCCTGCTGCGCTCGGTCGCGCTGCAGGCCCTGCACCACGGCGACCTGCTGATCGTCGACGGCGGCGGCACCGGCGAGTACGCCTGCCTGGTCGGCCGGGACGGTGTCCTGGCCGTCGAGTGCGGCCTCACCGGAGCGCTGACCAGCCTGGAGTGGGCCGCCTCCGAGACGGAACGCCGACTGATCTCCCTCAACCGGGCCCGCCAGGAGGGCCGACCCGCGCCCGACGACACCAAGCGGCCGCTGTGGGTCTTCCTGGACCGGCCGAGCGCGTTCCCGCACCTGGCCGCCGCGGACGGTCGCAAGGACCCGCAGTCCCTGCTCCAGGTCCCCCTGCGGCACGGCCGCGCCGCGAACGTCACGGTGGTCGTCGCCGACCAGCTGGACTCCCTGGACAGCCTCAGCGACGCCGTACGGCAGCACACGCGCGCGCGTGTCGTCCTCGGCCCGGCCACGCCGGACGAGCTGGCGACGGTGCTCGGCGCTCCCCCGCACACCACGCCCGTGGACCAGGTTCCGCCCGGCCGGGGGTACGCCCGCCTGGGCACCGGACCGGTACACCGCCTCCAGGTCCCGACCACTCCGGACCCCTACGACGACGCGACGAGCGACGCCCACCGGCAGGCGGTGCTCGACCTGCTGCCCCCGCGCACGACCCCGGCGGACGGTGAGCAGGTGCCCGTGGACGAGGGGGCGGCCGGGAAGAAGATCTCCATCGTGAAGATCGAGAAGATCGAAAAGATCGAGGAGAAGGCCGTCACGGACGAGCCCGAGCCCGAGCCGGAGCGGCCAGAGACGGACGCAGAGCCGACGCCGGTCGCCGAGCCGACGCCGGTCGCTGTGAAGCCGCCGGTCGCTGTGGAGACGCCAGTCGCGGTGGAGGCGGCGGCGCAGGAGGTGACCGCGGTGGAGCCGGCCACGCCGGAGACGGTTCCCGCCAAGGCGGTGGCGGCGGCCGAGACCTCCTGACGAACGCCGGGTCGGCCACGGCCCCCGCACGTATCCCCCAACCCACCGGCCCCAAGACGGTCCGGGCCCGCCACGATCCGGCGCCCGGGCCGTCTTTCGTGTCCGGAGCCGCTCGCCGAGACGTCGGCCGTCAGGACGCCATCTCCCGGGAACGGACACGGAGGCGCCCCGCTCCCTCCCGGCGGCCCCCACCGTCTACGCCACGCCGTCTACGCCACGAACGTCCGCGGTGGCTCACCGCCCCCGACGCCTCCGTTCTCCACCAGCCGGGCCGCCGCGGCCAGCCGCGCCGCCGCCTCCTCGGCCACCGCGCCGCCGACGGTGAACGGCAGCCGGACATAGCCCTCGAAGGCCCCGTCGACCCCGAAGCGCGGCCCGGACGGGACCCGGACGCCCACGCGCTCCCCCGCCTCGGCGAGCCGAGAGCCCGACAGGCCCCCGGTCCGCACCCACAGCGTCAGCCCGCCCCGCGGCACCTCGAACTCCCAGTCGGGCAGTTCCCGGCGCACCGCGGCCACCAGCTCGTCCCGGTTCCGGCGGGCCTGCTCGCGCCGCACCGCGACGGCCTGCTCCCAGCCGCCGGTGCTGAACAGCCAGTTCACAGCCAGCTGCTCCAGTACGGGCGTGCCCAGGTCGGCGTACGCGCGCGCGGCGACCAGGCTGCGGATCACGTCGGGCGCGGCGCGGACCCAGCCGATGCGCATCCCCGCCCAGAAGGCCTTGCTGGCGGAGCCCACGGTGACGACCGTGGACCCCGCCGGGTCGAAGGCGCACACGGGGCGCGGCATCTCGACCCCGTCGTCCAGCCACAGCTCGCTCATCGTCTCGTCGGCCACCAGCACCGTCCCCGCCGAGCGGGCCGCCTCCACCAGCCGCCGTCGCTGGTCGTCGTCGGCGAGCGCGCCGGTGGGGTTGTGGAAGTCGGCGACGACGTACGCGATGCGGGGCGCGGCCTCGCGCAGCACCTGGCGCCAGCGCTCCACGTCCCAGCCGGTGAGCCCCTCGGCCATCGCGACGGGGACCAGCCGGGCCCCGGCCTCGCGCATCAGCTGGAGGATGTTGGCGTACGAGGGCGACTCCACGGCGATGCGCTCGCCGCGTCCTCCGAAGAGGTGGCAGATGGCGTCGATCGCGCCCATCGCGCCCGTGGTCACCATGATCTGCTCGGGCATGGTCGGGATCCCGCGCGCGGTGTAGCGCTCGGCGATCATCGCGCGCAGCGCGGGCAGCCCGGCCGGATAGTCGCCATGGGTGTGCGCGTAGGGGGGAAGCTCCTCCAGGGCGCCCTGCACGGCACGGGTGAGCCAGGGCTCGGGCGCGGGGAGCGCCGCGCAGCCGAGGTCGATCAGCGAGCCGAGCGCCTCGGGCGGCAGCGGCTCCAGGCCGCGCGCCGGCAAGGGGTTCCCGGCCGGTACGGCGGTCCAGCTGCCCGCGCCGCGCCGGGACTCCAGGAAGCCCTCGGCGCGCAGCGCCTCGTAGGCGGCGGCGACGGTGGTGCGGCTGACGGTCAGGGCCAGGGCCAGCTCGCGCTCGGCGGGCAGCCGGGCGGCGACCGGTACGCGCCCTTCGAGCACCAGCAGCCGGATGCCGTCGGCGAGCGCGCGGTAGGCGGGCGGGCGGCGGGTGCCGGGCCCGGCCGGGCGGTCCTGCTGGGAGCCGAGCAGCCGGGCGAGCTGCCCCGCCCCCACGGCCGAGGTCCACTGCGCCATGGAAATCAGTCCACCTTCCCCGAATTGGCCATGGTTGGCTCTCCTTCTCAAGCCACAGGGTGTCATGCAGCAGGCCACTACCACCACACAGGGGGCACCTCTTGTCCAGGCGGCAAACCAGGCAGCGATCCGGGCAGCGGCATCTCGCACGGCGACTGACACAGCTCTACGGCGGTCTCGTGCTGTACGGCGCGAGTTCCGCGCTGCTGGTCAGGTCGGGCCTCGGCCTGGAGCCCTGGAACGTGCTGCACCAGGGCCTCGCGGAGCGCACCGGCCTGTCGATGGGCGTGGTGCTGACCCTCCTGGGCGCGGCGGTACTGCTGCTGTGGATCCCGCTGCGCCAGCGACCGGGCCTCGGCACAATCTCCAACGTGCTGGTGATCGGCGCCGCGATGGACGCCGCCCTGGCCGTCGTGCCCGACGCCCACGGCTGGACGCTGCGGATCGCCGCGATGGTGGCGGGGATCGTCCTGAACGGAGCCGCCACCGGGCTGTACATCGCCGCGCGCTTCGGTCCGGGCCCGCGCGACGGCCTGATGACCGGCCTGAACCAGCGCACCGGACTCTCGGTGCGCCTGGTGCGCACAGCTGTCGAGATCACCGTCGTGGCGACGGGGTTCGCCCTCGGCGGCACGGTCGGTGTCGGCACCCTGCTGTACGCCGTGACGATCGGGCCGCTCGCCCAGGTGTTCCTGCGGGTGTTCGCCGTCCCGTCGGCATCCGACGGCAGCACGGTGGTTGCCGCCGGTCAACCCCGGCGCGCGATACTGCGTCGGTGACCACCCCGATACGCCACCCCCGCCACCCCTACCTGGATCACCCCGGCCCGATCGCCTTCGCCCACCGGGGCGGTGCGGCGGACGGCCTGGAGAACACGCTGCGGCAGTTCCGGCGCGCGGTCGAGACGGGCTACCGGTACATCGAGACCGACGTCCACGCCACGCGGGACGGGAAGCTCGTCGCCTTCCACGACGCGACGCTGGACCGGGTGACGGACGGGGCCGGCCGGATCGCCGACCTCTCGTGGGAGAAGGTGCGCCGCGCGCGCGTGGCGGGCGAGGAACCGGTGCCGCTCTTCGAGGAGCTCCTGGAGACCTTCCCCGAGGTGCGCTGGAACATCGACGTGAAGGCGGAGCCGGCACTGCTGCCGCTCCTGGAGCTGATCAAGCGGACGAACACCTGGGACCGCATCTGCGTCGGCTCGTTCTCCGAGGCACGTGTGGTCCGCGCCCAGCACCTGGCCGGCCCGCGCCTGGCCACCTCGTACGGCACCAGGGGCGTCCTGAACCTTCGGTTGCGCTCCTGGGGCGTGCCGGCCGCGCTGCGCCGCTCGGCGGTGGCCGCGCAGGTGCCCGAGACCCAGTCGGGCATCCAGGTGGTCGACCACCGCTTCCTGCACGCCGCCCACGCGCGCGGGCTGCAGGTGCACGTCTGGACGGTGAACGACCCCGACCGCATGCACCGGCTCCTGGACCTGGGAGTGGATGGCATCATGACCGATCACATCGACACACTGCGCAAGGTCATGGAGGACCGCGGCGTCTGGGTCTGAGACGGTCCGGGACCGTCCGAGGTCCGCGGCCGAACCCCCGGGACGTCGCGCGTTCACGGGGAAGCGAGGGCACGGGTGGGCACCGACACCCTGCGGACGGACGCGGCCGACGGCGCCGACGGCCGACGGCGCGAACAGCGCGGCTGGTACTTCTACGACTGGGCGTGCTCGGTCTACTCGACGAGCGTGCTCACCGTGTTCCTGGGGCCCTATCTGACGTCGGTCGCCGAGGCGGCGGCGGACGCGGACGGATACGTCCACCCGCTCGGCATACCCGTGCGGGCCGGGTCGTTCTTCGCGTACTCGGTGTCGCTGTCGGTGATCGTGGCGGTGCTCGTGATGCCCCTGGTGGGCGCCGCGGCCGACCGCTCGGGCCGCAAGAAGCCGCTGCTCGCCGCCGCCGCGTACACCGGGGCCGCGGCCACGACATGCATGTTCTTCCTCGACGGCGACCGCTATCTGCTGGGCGGACTGCTCCTGGTCGTCGCCAATGCCGCGCAGTCCGTGGCGATGATGCTCTACAACTCCTACCTGCCCGAGATCGCCCCGCCCGAGGAACGCGACGCGGTCTCCTCGCGCGGCTGGGCGTTCGGCTACGCGGCCGGGGCGCTGGTCCTGGTCGCGAACCTGATCCTCTACACGGCCCACGACTCCTTCGGGCTGAGCGAGAGCGCGGCGGTCCGCGTCTGCCTGGCCTCCGCCGGCCTGTGGTGGGGCGCCTTCGCGCTCATCCCGCTGCGGCGGCTGCGCGACCGCCGCACACCCGCGCGGGAGCGCGAGAGCGCGCGGGGGGCCGCTCTGCCCGGGTTCCGGCAGCTCGCGGCAACCGTCCGCGACATGCGGCGCCGCCCGCTGACCCTGGCCTTCCTGCTGGCGTACCTCGTCTACAACGACGGTATCCAGACGGTGATCTCCCAGGCCTCGGTCTACGGCTCCCAGGAACTGGACCTCGGCCAGTCCACCCTCATCGTGGCCGTCCTGCTGGTCCAGCTGCTGGCGGTGGCGGGCGCGCTGGCGCTCGGCCGGCTGGCCCGGACGTACGGGGCGAAGCGCACCATCCTCGGGTCGCTGGTCGCGTGGACGGTCACCCTCGCGGCCGGATACTTCCTGCCGGCCGGGGAGCCGGTGTGGTTCTTCGTGCTGGCCGCCGGGATCGGACTCGTCCTCGGCGGCAGCCAGGCGCTGTCCCGCTCCCTGTTCTCCCACCTGGTGCCGCCCGGCAAGGAGGCCGAGTACTTCTCGGCGTACGAGCTGAGCGACCGCGGGATGAGCTGGCTCGGGCCGCTGCTGTTCGGGCTCACCTACCAGCTGACCGGGAGCTACCGGGACGCCATCATCTCGCTGGTGGCGTTCTTCGTCATCGGTTTCGTGCTGCTCGCGCGGGTCCCGGTGCGGCGGGCGATCGGCGACGCGGGCAATCCCGTACCCGAAAGGATTTAGCACTCGGCGCGAAAGGGCTGTAGTGTACGCGTTTGGCCTGCCAGGCGTACCGTTACTGCGCGTCAAAGGTGCCGAAACGCTATGTCACATCTGCCAGCAGAGGTGACAAACCGGACGTCGGCGGGTACTGCACTGGTTGCAAGGCTGCGACTGCGACGGCGACGCAGACGCCCGGAACGGGAGTCGGGACGGGAATCTTTACCGCCGCCCGGACGTTGACCGGATGACGACGACAGCGACACCTGTCCTGTGGGCGACAAGCCCGGGAGGCACGATTCATGAGTGAGCGAGCTCTTCGCGGCACGCGCCTCGTGGTGACCAGCTACGAGACGGACCGCGGCATCGACCTGGCCCCGCGCCAGGCCGTGGAGTACGCATGCGAGAAGGGGCATCGATTCGAGATGCCCTTCTCGGTCGAGGCGGAGATCCCGCCGGAGTGGGAGTGCAAGGTCTGCGGGGCCCAGGCACTCCTCGTGGACGGCGACGGCCCTGAGGAGAAGAAGGCCAAGCCCGCGCGTACGCACTGGGACATGCTGATGGAGCGACGCACCCGTGAGGAACTCGAAGAGGTCCTCGAGGAGCGGCTGGCCGTTCTGCGCTCCGGCGCGATGAACATCGCGGTGCACCCGCGAGACAGCCGCAAGAGTGCGTAGCGGAAAACCGTAAGCAGTAAACCGAACACCGCGGGTGCCGTACGTGAGCTTCACGTACGGCACCCGCGGTTTTGGTGTGTCGGGAACCGGGCCGCAGGAACCGGGCCGCGGGACCGCTCAGTGAGTCAGCGGAGGACGCGGGCCCTGCGGCGCGTCGTCGGGATCGTCTCGTATGACCTCGCCCTGGACGACCTTGCCGTCCGGCTGGTGCATGCGGGCCGCCTGGCGGAAGGCGTCGCCCAGGGTACCCGGGCCGGCTTCCCGGAGCTTGCGCTCCACCGTCCGCTCCGCATAGCGGCTCACGGCCTTCTGGACCGGGGGCAGCAGCATGAGCAGGCCCAGCGCGTCCGAGATCAGGCCGGGGAGTATCAGGAGCAGTCCGCCCAGCATCATCAGGCCGTTGCCCTCGCTGTTCGGACGGGCCTCGGGCATGACGCCGGCCTGCTGCTGTTGCAGCGTCTCCGTGAGGTTCCTGAAGGCCCGGCGGCCCGCACTCTTGATCACCACGGATCCGAGAACGATGCCCGCCACCAGCAGCAGGAAGACCACGAACCCGCTGAACGCACCCGCGACCACGGTAAGCAGCCAGATCTCCAGCACGAGCCACGCGGCGATGCCCAGCGGCAGGAACGTGCGCAGCCTGGAACGCGGGGGCCGGGCGGGGGAACTGGGGGTTTGAGCGCCAGTCGTCATACCCCCAGTGTGCCTGGCCCCGGCTCAGCGCGGCATAAGGGGACGATCAGGCGTTCTTGTCAGGTGCCTGTGTCGACTTGTCGCCCGACTCGGCCGGCTTGGCGGTCGGCTCGGCGTCCGCCCGCCCCGCGACCGGCCCGTCCGACGCCCTGTCGGGCTGCCTGTCGCGGCCCAGGACCTTGCCGACCCGCTCCCCCACACCCCACGTGGTGACCCGCCACAGCGCCTCCACGAGGATGTCGCGGCTCATCTTGGAGTCGCCGAGTTCGCGCTCGACGAACGTGATCGGTACCTCGACGACGTGGTAGCCCGCCTTGATGGCCCGGCGGGCGAGGTCGACCTGGAAGCAGTAGCCCTGGGAGGAGACCTCCTCCAGGCCGAGCCCTTCCAGGGTCTCGCGGCGGAAGGCCCGGTAGCCGCCCGTGATGTCGCGCAGCGGCAGGTCCAGCGCGAGGCGCGAGTACATGCTGCCCCCGCGGGAGATGAACTCGCGGGACTTGGGCCAGTTCACCACCCTGCCGCCGGGCACCCAGCGAGAGCCGAGCACCAGGTCGGCGCCCTTGAGGGCGGTCAGCAGACGGGGCAGTTCCTCGGGCTGGTGGGAGCCGTCGGCGTCCATCTCGATCAGCACGCCGTAGCCGTGCTCCAGACCCCAGCGGAAGCCCGCGAGGTAGGCGGCGCCCAGGCCCTCCTTGCCCTTGCGGTGCAGGACCTGGACGTGGTCGTCCTCGGCGGCCAACTCGTCGGCGAGCTTGCCGGTGCCGTCGGGGCTGTTGTCGTCGGCCACCAGAACGTGCGCCTCGGGGACCGCCTCGCGCACGCGCGCGACGATCGCCTTGATGTTCTCCACCTCGTTGTAGGTCGGAATGATCACCAAGGCCGTGCCCAGGGGGCCGAACCGCCTCCCCTGCCCCGCTACCGCGGGCGTCCCGTCGCCGTCGTTCACCGCTGCCCCTTCATGTCCGTACGCAGAGGACCACCATAATGGCCGCGGCCTGCGGCGACGTGACAGGACGTCCGTACGGTGGTGTCGCTTTCCCGGGACCGGGGTATGGATGGCCGATTAGGGCCGTTTGCACGGCGGATGGGGGCCCGGCGCCCTTCGGGCCGACCTGGGACCCGCCGGCTGCGGGTCGACCTAGGCCGTTGTCTACTGAGCGCCCGGGCCCCACCCGGGTCACACCTCCCGACCGGCCGGAACGTTCCCTCGTCGCGGCGCGAGCGCTGAGCCTGGCTCCCAGTGGCGGTGCCCCGGAGCGGCACACCGTCCCTGACCCAGCGGCGCCGCGACGCGTGCGCGGAAGATTCCCCGGTCGGACGTCCGGTGGTGGACTCCGCCGAACCTACCGGCCCCCCGCCGTCGCCTGTCAACAGTCGTTCGACCTGCGGCTTCCGTGTCAAAGCCCAGGTCAGCGCGGAGGACGCGCAGGTCGTACGCGGGAGAAGATCATCGCCCCGTCGGCCGTGTGGATCACTCGCCCGGCCGTACGAAGACCGTGCGGCCGCCCACCACGGTGCGCAGGCAGACGGGCAGGTCCCGGCCCGGAGTCAGATCGGGCAGGCCGGGGGTGCCGGAGCGCGGGTCGGTCGACCAGCGCGCCACCCGGTCGTCGGGGGCCTGGACCACGAGTTCGCCGGTACGCCACACGGCGTAGTCGGCGGGCGCGCCCGGCACCAGGACGCCCGCGTCGTCGCGTCCGATCGCCCGCCAGCCGCCGCGCGTGTGCGCCGTGAAGGCCGCACGCACGGAGACGCGGTGCTCCGCCGTGCGATGGAAGGCGGCGGCCCGGACGGTGCCCCACGGGTCGAGGGGCGTGACCGGGCTGTCGGAGCCGAAGGCGAGCGGGACACCGGCGCGCAGCAGGGCGGCGAAGGGGTTGAGCGTGCGGGCCCGCTCGGCGCCCAGACGCTGGGCGTACATGCCGTCCTCGCCGCCCCACAGCGCGTCGAAGGCGGGCTGCACCGAGGCGGTCAGGCCCAGTTCGGCGAAGGCCGCGACCGTCTCGGGGGTGAGCATCTCGGCGTGCTCGACGCGGTGGCGGGCGGCGCGGATCCGGGCGAGGCCGACCTTGTCGGCGGCGGCGCGCACGCCCTCCACGACGGCGGTCACGGCGGCGTCGCCGATGGCGTGGAAGCCCGCCTGGAGGCCGGCCTCGGTGCAGGCGACGACGTGGGCGGCGACCGCGGCGGCGTCCAGGTAGGCGGTGCCGGTGTGGCCGGCGTCGGCGTACGGCTGGTGCAGGCAGGCGGTGTGGGAGCCGAGGGCGCCGTCCACGAAGAGGTCACCGGCGGCACCGACCGCGCCCAGCTCCCGCGCCTTGTCGACGTCCTGTTCGGCCCAGTAGCCGATCACGCGCGGCCCGGTCTCCTCGGCCGCGAGCCGCAGCAGGCCGGTGAGATCGTCCTCGGAGGAGATCTCCGGTCCTGCGCACTCGTGAACGGTTCCGATGCCGAGGGAGGCGGCGTGGGCGAGGGCGGCGCGCTGGGCCTCGGCGCGCTGGGCGGGGGCGACGGCCCCGAGGGCGGCGGCGCGTACGGCGTGGTGGGCGCCGGCGGTGAGCGGGCCGTCCGCGCGGGCGACGTCACCGGGGACGAGGTCGAGCAGGGCGGTGGTGACGACGGCCGAGTGGACGTCGATACGGCTGAGGTAGAGGGCGCGGCCGCCGGTGGCCTCGTCCAGCTGGGCGCGCGTCGGGGGCAGTCCGTCGGGCCAGCGGGAGGCGTCCCAGCCGTGGCCGAGGAGGACCCGGTCGTCCGGGCGGGCCGCGGCGAAGTCCCGTACGAGGGCGAGGGCCGCCTCACGGGTGGGGGCACCGGAGAGGTCGAGGCCGGTGAGGGCGAGGCCGGTGGACGTGGTGTGCACGTGTGCGTCGGTGAACGCCGGGGTGACCAGGGCGCCGTCCAGGTCGACCACCTCGTCCACACCGTCCGCGAAGGCGTCCGCGGCGCCCTCGGAGCCGACCCAGGCGACCTGGCCGCGTTCGACGACCATGGCCGTCGCGAAGGGGTCGGCGGGACTGTGGACCTCGCCGCGGCGCAGCAGGACGGTCGTGGACGGGGTGGTGGACTCACTCATGAGCACCAGTCTCGCCCCTCGCGTGGACGGCTCCGCACGCAGGTCGCCGCCGCGCGGGGTGCGGGCGCCGCCCCGGACGGCCGGAGGATGCGCGAGGGCAGGGCCGCGCGGCCGCGGGTCAGATGCGCGGCGGCCGGGCCTCGTACGGCGTCGACAGCACGACAGTGGTCCGTGTCGACACCCCTGCCAGGGAACGCACCCGGGCGAGCAGTTCCTCCAGTCCGTGCGGGGTCGACACGCGCACCTTGAGGATGTAGTTCTCGTCGCCCGCCACGCTGTGGCAGGCCTCGAGTTCGGGGACGCCGGCCAGGCGGTCCGCGATGTCGTCGGGGGCGCTGGGGTCGAACGGTTTCACCGAGATGAAGGCGGTGATCGGCAGCCCGACGGCCTCCGGGTCGACGACCGCGGCATAACCGCGGATGACGCCACGCTGTTCCAGCCGCCGCACCCGCTGGTGCACGGCCGACGTGGACAGGCCCGTGGCCTTGCCCAGGTCTGTGTAGCTCATCCGCCCGTCCTTGACGAGCAGCTGCACGATCTGTCGGTCCAGCTCCTCCATGGCGCAAGAACCTACAGTGCGGTTGATCTCCTCGGATACCTGAGCAGCCCAGGTCATGCCCGGTTCGTGATGTGACGGGGAGTCGGCCGGCGGGCCGAGTGGGGACAAACCCGCCGCACGGGGCACCTGCGAGCGGCATGTGACGAAGACCACACCCTCCGGACGGTCTCCGTGATGTTCTCGTGATTACCCCGTAGGGGGGACGGGAAGTGCTTGCTGTGGTCGAGGCCGCAGTGCCGTCACGGCCCAGCCCGAGGGGGAGAATCCCATGCAGAGTCTTAAGCGCCCTGGTCGTACCGCGCCCAAGCGGCAGCAGCCGGTCGTCGAGCCCGTATCGGAGGGCGTCGAACCCGACGCCTTCGACGACGAGGAACTCGACACCTACGACACCTTCGAGATGTACCGGGTGATCTGCCCGGACTGCGCGCAGCCCATCGCCCTGCTGGCGGACGAGGAGGTGCTGCCAGAGCACGCCCTGTGCGCCTCGCCGTGGAACCCGTTCGGGCTCTCGGTCTGCGCCGGCACCGGGCGCCGGGCCACCGAGGCCCGTCCCGCGGACGAGTCTTTCCAGCCCCACGAGCAGGACACCGCCCTGCTGTTGACGCTCCCCCGGGGCCTCGACTGGCGGACGCAGCCCTTCTCGCACGTCGGTGGCCCGGGCTCGCGCCCGATGCGGGTGCCGACGATGCGGCGCGAGGCGGCCTGAGCCGCCCGAGCGCCCACCGTCCGGGGGGACACCCGATTCCGTTGACCCACCCGCGCCACGGCTCCCAGCAGACCGCCGTGGCGCGGGTCGGTACGTTCTTGCCCGGTCGGGCCGGTGCGGGGCGGCGGTGCGTCGGCTCCGGTTCGGCAACGGCGACTCGACGGCGGACGCCCGCGAACTCACGCTCGATTCCGCGGGCCGGTGACCTGTCCGCCTTTGCCGCGTTGCCCGGGTATGACCCTCACGTACTCGGCGACCGAGCGTCGGCGCCGTGTGTTCGTCCCGGTGCCCGCGGGACCGGTTCCGCCCGCCCCGCAACTCCCGGACCCGCCGATCTACCGTGAGCTGATGCGGACCTGGGCCGACCGTGGCCGCACCCTGCCGGGGCACCACGACCCGGAGTGGGTCCGGCTCGCGGCGCCTCCGCGCGGCCTCGGGGACTTCTCCGCCACCGGGGACCTGTTCACCACCGGCGACTTCCGCGTCGCCGGCGCCTTCAGCGTCCCTCTGGACCCGCGAGGTGACGGGCGATGACCATCCGCTGGATCTGGTTGGTGCCCTCGACGATCTGCAGCACCTTGGCCTCGCGCATGTACCGTTCGGCCGGGAAGTCCGCGGTGTAGCCGTACCCGCCGAGGATCTGCACGGCGTCGATGGTGGCCCGCATCGCCGTGTCGGTGCAGTGCAGCTTGGCCATGGCGGCCTGCTTGGCGAACGGCAGTCCGGCGTCGCGCAGCCGTGCCGCCGTCAGGTACAGCGCGCGGCCGGCCTCGATCTGGGTCGCCATGTCGGCGAGCATGAAGCGCAGCCCCTGGAAGTCGGAGATCGGCTTGCCGAACTGCCGCCGGTCGGCCGCGTACGACACCGCCTCGTCCAGTGCCGCTTGGGCGACGCCGATCGCACAGGCGGCGATGCCGAGTCGCCCGGAGTCGAGTGCGGACAGGGCGATCGCGAAGCCCTGGCCCTCGTCTCCGAGGCGCCGGGCGTCGGAGACCCGCACGCCGTCGAGGTGGACCTGCGCGGTGGGCGAGCCCTTCAGCCCCATCTTCTTCTCGGGTACCGCGGCACTCAGCCCCTCGGCGTCGCCGGGGACGAGGAAGGCGGTGATCCCGCGCGGCCCCTCCTCACCCGTGCGCGCCATGACGGTGTAGAAGTCGGCGACGCCACCGTGCGTGATCCACGCCTTGGTGCCGGTGAGCACCCAGTCGTCGCCATCGCGTACGGCCTTGGTGCGCAGCGAGGCGGCGTCCGACCCGGAGGCGGGTTCGGAGAGGCAGTAGGCGCCGAGCAGGCCGCCGCCGAGCATCGTGGGCAGGTGCTCGACCTGCTGCTCCTTGGTGCCGTAGGCGGCGAGCGCGTAGGAGGCGAGCGTGTGCACGCTGACGCCGAGGCCGACGGTGAGCCGGGCCGCGGCGAGCTCCTCGAGGACCTGGAGGTAGACCTCGTACGGCTGCTCGCCACCGCCGTACTCGGCGTCGTAGGGCAGACCGAGCAGGCCGGAGTCGGAGAGCAGGGTGAAGACTTCGCGGGGGAAGCATCCGGCATCCTCCTCCTCGGCCGCGCTCGGGGCGATCTCACGCTGCGCGATGTCGCGGACGAGCGAGATCAGATCCCGTGCCTCGTCCGTGGGCAGTTGCCGGTCCACCGGCTGCGGGGCGCGGTCGGGCATGGCGACGCTCTCCTCCCTGTCGGGCACATCGGCGGACGTGCGCCTTGGGTGGAGGCGGTTCCGCCGGGTCGTTCGGGCCTGGCCGATGCTCGCACTCCCGGGTCGCGGAAGCGGCTGACCAGCGGCTGTGCGCTGTGAGTATGCCCGATCGGAGGCATGGAGTCACCAGTTAACGACCGCTTACTTCAAGAAATGCTCCGACCGGTACGGGAGGGTCTGCTTCCGGCGCCCGCGCCGGGAAAATGGTCCGCACCATTGACCACACTGGTCTAGTCCTTCTACGGTGACGGCCCGAACGCCTTACCGCGTTCATGCCAATCGGCGCGCGTTCCCTCTTCCCCCCACGAGGAGACACCCGATGCACGTCCCGTACCTCCCCCGCGTCCGCCCCGTCCGGGCGCTCCTCTCCGCGCTGTGTTCCGTCGCCCTCGGCGCGGGGCTGCTGGCCGGCGCCGGCACGACGGCGGCCACGGCCGCACCGGAGGCACCCGCCGCTGGGGCCGCGGCCGGTTCGAAGGTCGTCGGCTACTTCACCGAATGGGGCACCTACGACCGCAAGTACCACGCCAAGAACATCGAGACGTCCGGTTCGGGTGCCGAACTGACCCACATCAACTACGCCTTCGGCAACGTCACCGGCGGCAAGTGCGCCATGGGCGACGCCTACGCGGCGACCGACCGGGCGTACACCGCGGCCGAGTCCGTCGACGGGGTCGCCGACACCTGGGACCAGCCGCTGCGCGGCAACTTCAACCAGCTGCTCAAGCTGAAGAAGAAGCACCCGGACCTCAAGATCCTGTGGTCCTTCGGCGGCTGGACCTGGTCCGGCGGCTTCGCGGAGGCCGCGAAGGACCCGGCCGCCTTCGCCCGGTCCTGCCACGACCTGGTCGAGAACTCCAAGTGGGCCGACGTCTTCGACGGCATCGACATCGACTGGGAGTACCCGAACGCCTGCGGCCTGAGCTGCGACACCAGCGGCCGGGAGGCGTTCCCGAAGCTGATGAGCGCGCTGCGTACCGAGTTCGGCCAGGACTACCTGGTCACCGCGGCGATCACGGCCGACGCGACACCCGGCGGCAAGATCGACGCGGCCGACTACGCCGGCGCGGCCCGGTACGTCGACTGGTACAACCCCATGACGTACGACTTCTTCGGCGCCTGGGACGCCACCGGCCCGACCGCTCCGCACTCGCCGCTGAACTCGTACTCCGGTATTCCGAAGGCGGGTTACCACACCTCGGCGACGATCGCGAAGCTCAAGGGCCTCGGCATTCCGTCGTCGAAGCTGCTGCTCGGCATCGGCTTCTACGGCCGCGGCTGGACCGGCGTCACCCAGTCCACCCCCGGCGGCACCGCGACCGGTCCGGCCAAGGGAACGTACGAGAACGGCATCGAGGACTACAAGGTGCTCAAGTCCAAGTGCCCGGCGACCGGCACGGTGGCCGGCACCGCGTACGCCAAGTGCGGGAGCGACTGGTGGAGTTACGACACTCCGCAGACCATCGCGACCAAGATGACGTACAAGAACCAGCAGGGCCTGGGCGGCACGTTCTTCTGGGAGCTGAGCGGTGACACCGCCGACGGTGAGCTGATCAAGGCGATCAACTGACCTGACCCACGGGGGGCGGAGGGGCGGAGACCGGCTCGGGTCTCCGCCCCTCCGTCGCGACTGTCAGGCGTCCCGGCGGGCGGGGGCCGGGGCCGGGTAGGCGGGGTCCAGCTCCTCGATGGCACGCAGAGTGCCGCCGAGCGACTTCACCAGCAGTTCACGCATGGTCTCGCGGGGCAGTTCGGGACGGCCGATCCAGTCCAGGGTGGCTCCCTCGACGCTGCACACCCAGGAGAGCAGTCCCATGCGGGCCAGCTGTCCGACGTCGGAGCGGCCGTACGCCCCTTCGGCGATGGTGGCGACGATCGCCTCGCGGACACCGTCCCGGATGGCGTGCACCTCGGCGTCGAAGCCGACCCCGCCGCTGACGATCGTGCGGTAGGCGGCCTGGTTGTGCTCGGCGTAGCGCAGGTAGCCGTCGATGGTGCGGTGGACGCGGTCCACCTGGGGCAGTTCGGTGCCGCGCGCGGCGGTGGTGACCAGGCCGGTGACGGAGTCCTGGATGATCGCCAGGTAGTAGCCCCGCTTGGACTGGAAGTAGTAGTAGATCAGCCCCTTGGCGACATGCGCCTGGCGGGCGATGTCGTCCATCGAGAGCGCGTCGTAGGACGTGTCGGCGAACAACCTCCGCCCGATGGCGATGAGTTCGGCGCGGCGTGCCGCCGAGCGCTCCGTGCCGCGCGCCCGGGGTCGGGCGTCGGCACGCTGTTGACTAATATTCAATTTCGACCCTGGTCTCCTACGGGGGGCGGGACCTCCGCAGTATGGCAGGTCGGATCGTGGGGCAGGTCACACGAGGGTCACGTCACAGCAGACCCAGCTGCACCACGAACATCGCGAGCACCACGACGAGGGTCCAGCCCATGACGTGCTCGAGGATCTTCGGACCATCGTCCTTGGGGCCGCCGGTACGGACACGGGCGGCGGTGGCGGTGTGTGCGGTCATGGCTTCTCGCTGATCTCGACGTTCGGTGGACTCCCCCGGTTCCCCCCAGCGGTAACCCTGTCCACCTTGCCACCGTGAGCGGCTTTTGCGGCGGAGACCTTGGTCACAGCGGACGGCCCCCGGCGGTGCTTCCGCTGTGCCGGGGGCCGTCGTCGCGGTGCGGGTCAGCGCACGCCCACCGCCGCGAGGGCCTTGCGCTGGCGCGGGCTCGGGTGCGCCGGGAAGTACAGGTAGCAGACGCCGCCGGTGCCGGAGGCGACCTTGCCGGCGGCGTTGTACCGCTTCGTCCTGAGCCAGATGTTCTCCCACTCGCGCCGCTTGTAGACGCGGCGCACGGCCTCGTTGTCGTCCGAGGCCGGGTCGTTGGCGATCACGTCGCCGTCGGCGGTGAAGCCGATCACGGTCATCAGGTGTCCCGAGGTGCCGTAACCGGCCCCCGTCAGCTCCTTCTCCAGGAAGGACTGCGACGTTATGGCGGGGATGCCGGCCGCGATCAGCGTCTCCAGGTCGGAGAGGGAGCCGAGGCGGGTGACCACGCCCTGGAGGCCCTTGAAGGTGGCCGCGTAGGCGGCGTTGAAGGGCCAGTTGCCGCAGCCGGCGTACTGGTAGTCGTACGTGTACCTGGCCGCGTGGCAGACCTGCGGGTCGGCGTAGGAGGGGTCGACCCAGGCGAGCTGCTCCTCGGTGAGGCGACCGCCCCAGTACTCGATGATCATCTGTGAGGAGGTGGGGCTGCACCAGGCCTCGCCGCCGTTGTCGTACTCGGGGTACTGGCCCTTGTGGATCTCCTGCGAGTAGCGCGGAACGCGCAGCTCCTGGGCGAGGCCGGGGGTGGAGGCGGGGACGGTGAAGCGGTCGGGGACGTCGGAGCCCATCGCGCCGAGCCGCCACACGGTGGGCGTGGCCCTCGTGCCGGGGCGGCGGTGCAGGGTGAGCCTGAGCCGGTAGGAGGCCAGGCGCAGGCCCGTGGAGGCGTCGTCGATGGCGAACGTGTCCGTCCAGACGCTGCTCTTGCCGTCCCCCTGGTCGTCGACCGAGGTCCGCCGGATGTCCTGGTCGCCGTCGCCGGCCGCCCAGCGGCCCATCACGTACCAGGGGGTGTCCGTGCCGTCGGAGTAGGTTCCCTTGAGCTCGACCTGGAGCCAGGTGCCGCTCGGGGTGTGCGCGTTCCAGGAGGCGATGACCTCGGTCGAGGGCACGGCGAGCCGGTGGACGGGCGAGGTCCAGGTCGCGTACTCCCAGGCTGTGGTCCTGCCGGTGTGCGGGTCGGTGTAGTCGGCGGTGCCGGCCGGGGCGCCGATCACGACACCGGGCCGGGCGCCCGCGACGGGGCGGGCGCCCTGCACGGTTCCGCACCGCCAGTCGCGGAACGTCGTCCAGGCGCGGTAGTCGACCTTTCGGGCGGTCGCGCGGTCGGGGTCCGCGCCGCCGGTGCCCGTGCCGGGCGCGGCTTCGGCGGTGGCCGGGATCGCGCTGCCCGCCACGGCGGCGGCGACGGCTGCGGCCAGGACGGTTCTGCGGGAGGGCTGTTCGGCTCTGCTCATGGGCGGAAGACCCCCAGGTGTCCGAGTCGGGCGGGTCCGTTGCACGGTTGTGCGCCAACTATGGCCGTAGGCGCCCACTCCTGCCAGCACTTCTGCGCACGCCACGCCACGAATATTGGTGTCGACCAGTGGCGTGGACGCTGGGGAGGCGGAGGAGTGGGGGACGGAAGGGACGGAAGGGTGGGGCGGGGGTCGGTGTCGGGCGGCGGGAGGACAGGGGGCCGCACGGCGGGAGGGTCGGTGTCGCGCGGCAGGAAGGCGGGGGCGGGAGCGCCGCACGGCGGGAAGGCCGGTGTCGGGCGGCAGAAGGGCGGGGGCGCCGCACGGTCGGGCGCGAACGGAACCGACGGCGAGGCGCACGCGGTTGCCTCGGGTACGCCGGGGCCGGCGGGGCGGGAATCGCGTGCCGGGGCGGGCTTGGCGGACGCGGCCGGGATCGCGCATGCCTGGAGCCGGCTCGGAGGCGTGACGGGGAGGCCGGAGGCTCACTCGTCCGGTCCGGTCCGGTCCAGTCAGGTCCGGTCAGGTCCCGTCCGGTCCCGTCCAGTCCAGTCCGGTCCGGTCGGCGTGGTGCTCGGGAGCGACGGACGGCGGACGGCCGGAGCGGGACGGCCGGGGCGGACGGCCGGCGGCGGCTCGTTGGCCGGTCCGGGCGTCGGGAGGCGGGCGGGCGCGGTTAGAGTGCAGGGCGAACGATGTCCGTCCCGACGCGCCGCCCAGGACCCGCCATCCACGACCTCGCAGCCCGGCTCCGCCGGCTTCCCCCTTCCTGCGGGCCCGTGCGCCTGATCGGCGTCGACGGGCACGCCGGCTCCGGGAAGTCGACGTTCGCCGGGCGGTTGGCCGCCGAGCTGGGCGACGTGCGGGTGCTGCACCTCGACGACATCGCCAGTCACGACGAACTGTTCGACTGGACCGGGCGGCTGCTGAGCCAGGTGATCGAGCCCCTGCGGCGCGGCGACACCGCGCACTACGCCACCTACGACTGGCGGGCCCGGTCCTTCGACGCGTCCCGCCCACTGCCGCCGGCCCCGGTGGTCCTGGTGGAGGGCGTCGGTGCCGGCCGCGAGGCGCTGCGTCCGCACCTGGCCCACCTGTTCTGGATGGAGCTGCCGCGCGAGGAGGCGTGGGCACGGGGACGGGCGCGCGACGGAGCGGAGCAGCGGGCGTTCTGGGACGGGTGGATCCCGGCGGAGCGCCGGCACTTCGCCGACGACCCCTCGCGCCCCTTCGCGCATCTTCTGGTGCGGCAGAGGGAGAAGGGGTACGAGGTGCTCCCGGGGCCCGCGGGAACCGCCACCGGGGCCTACTTCCTCACTCAGGGTGACGAACCCTCCGCAGTGTGCTGAACTCGTGAAGATCGCTACTGGGCACCTGGCCGAAGTGCCCCAACTCCGCTTGACCCGGGGGCCGTACAGGTCTTACGTTCTGGATGTGCGGCCATTCGGAGCCGCCGACAGACGCGAAGCCCCCGGTTGTTCCCCCGTGATCGGGGGCTTCGTTCTGCCCTGAGCACGTTCTTCGGCTGCTCCGTGGCGCGAACCGCTCACCCACCGTCACCGCCCCGCGCACTCCCCCATCCGCTCCCACCTCGTGCAACGGCCTGCCCCGGCACCCTTCGGAGGAAAGACCGCCGCGGGTACGATGCCCTCGGTGCGACCTACGGGCGGTTGCCGCGCGCACCTTGCAACTCCGGTCCGCGGCGCAGCCGTTGACCGAGGCGGTCGACGGGCGACGGCCCGGCGGCATACCGACGGGGGCACGGTACGTGGGGGACGGGATGGACTTCGGCACGCAGGGCTCACAGGCCCCGGCCGACCTCGCCTGGCTGCGCGGCGTGGACGCCTACACCATGGGGGCCTATCCGCAGGCGGAGGAGGAATTCCGGGCCGCGGTGCGCATCGACCCCACGATGGCCGACGGCTGGCTGGGACTGCACGCGCTGCGCGTCGACACCACCAACGCGCTGCTCAGGATGTTCCGGCACCGGGAGCGCTTCGGCGAGCAGCGCGCCCGTCACCGCCGCACGCTCAACTCCTGGTACTGGCTGGGCTGGTGGGTGCAACCGGTGCTGGAGAACCCTCGCGATCTGCTGCTGGCCCACGCCTCCCACTGGCTCGACGGCCGCCACGTCCCGGAGCTGGACCGGGCCCTGGCGGGGCTGCCGCCCGTGGACGCCGACCCCCAGGTCCGCTTCCTGCACGCCTGCCGCGCCTACCTCGTCAAGGACTGGGAACAACTCGTCCGGCACACCGACCCACTGCTCGGCGATCCCCTGCTGGGTATCGAGGCCGGCCTGTTCAGCGGCATGGCCCGGGTGCGCCTGGAGATGTACGGGCAGGCCGAGCCGCTGCTGTCGGCGGCGCTCATGCGGTGCCGCAGCGAGCAGCCGCAGCGCAAGGAGCTGCGCTACTGGCTGGCGCGGGCCCACGAGGGCACGGGCCGCAGCGCCGCGGCGCTGCCGCTGTACCGGGCCGTGCACCGCGTCGACCCGGCCTTCATGGACACCTCGGCGCGGCTGGCGGCGATCGCCGAGGGCGACGGCTACGACGACTCCACCGACCTCGCGGGGCTCGCCCAGGCCGGTTTGGGATCGGAGGGCCTGGACGGTCTCGATCCCCTCTTCGGCACCGAGGAGCGCGACCTCAAGGTCTCCGCACCCGACCCCTCGCCGGTCGCCGCCCCGCTGCCCCCGCTGAGCGGTCCGTCGGTGCGCGAGAAGCCCGACGGACCGGACCCCTCGCTGCCCACCGGGCCCACCGACCCCGCGTTACTGGAGGAGGCGCTCGCCGAGCTGGAGCGCATGGTGGGGCTGGAGCCGGTGAAGCGCCAGGTGAAGGCCCTGTCCGCGCAGCTGAACATGGCGCGGCTGCGGGCCGGGCAGGGTCTGCCGGTCCAGCCGCCCAAACGTCACTTCGTCTTCTCCGGCCCCTCCGGCACCGGCAAGACCACAGTGGCCCGCATCCTGGGCCGTGTCTTCTACGCCCTCGGCCTGCTCGGCGGCGACCACCTGGTGGAGGCGCAGCGGGCCGATCTCGTCGGCGAGTACCTCGGCCAGACCGCCGTGAAGGCCAACGAACTGATCGACTCCGCGCTCGGCGGCGTCCTCTTCGTCGACGAGGCGTACTCCCTGTCCAACTCCGGTTACGGCAAGGGCGACGCGTACGGCGACGAGGCGTTGCAGGTGCTGCTGAAGCGGGCCGAGGACAACCGGGACCACCTGGTGGTGATCCTGGCCGGCTATCCCGAGGGCATGGACCGGCTGCTGACGGCCAACCCGGGATTGTCCTCCCGCTTCACGACGCGGGTCGACTTCCCGTCGTACCGGCCGCTGGAGCTCACCTCGATCGGTGAGGTGCTCGCGGCCGAGAACGGGGACGTGTGGGACGAGGAGGCGCTCGACGAGCTGCGCTCGATCGCCGGGCACGTGGTGGACCAGGGGTGGATCGACGAGTTGGGGAACGGGCGGTTCCTGCGGACGCTGTACGAGAAGAGTTGTGCGTACCGGGATCTGCGGTTGTCGGTGTATCCGGGGGTGTTGAGCCGGGATGACCTGGCTACGTTGCGGTTGCCGGACTTGATGCAGGCGTACGGGGAGGTGCTGTCGGGGAGGGGGCCGCAGGACCCTCCGGGGGTGTGAGGCGGGGGTGGGTGCGCGGCCCGGCGTGGCGGGGTGCCGCTGCGCCCACCCGTGCCGCCCCTGGGGGTACCTCCCAGGCCGTTCAGGCACTGGGGGAGGCACGACTGCCCGCAGCTGCGCCTACGTCGCCAGCGTCACCTCCCGGTGGGCCGGGTCCCTGACCTCCCCCACCAGTAGTTCCAGTACGTCCTCCAGCGCGACCAGCCCGAGCACCTTCCCGGACGCGTCCGTCACCTGGGCCAGATGGGTCGCCGCCCGGCGCATCACGGTGAGGGCGTCGTCGAGTGGCAGTTCGGGGCGGAGGGTCGTCATCGGACGCCAGAGCTGCTGCGGGACGGCCCGGTCGGAGTCCTCGGAGTCCATGACCAGGTCGAGGACGTCCTTGACGTGGAGGTACCCCATGAAGGCGCCCTTCTCCGCCGCGACCGGGAAGCGCGAGTACCCGGTGCGGGCGGTGAGCCCGACGATCTCGCCCGGCGTGACCGAGGGGCTGACCGTGATCAGGGACTCGCGTCCGAGCAGTACGTCGGTGACCGGGCGGGAGCCGAGTTCCAGGGCGTCCTCCAGGCGCTCCTGCTCCTCCGGGTCGAGCAGGCCGGCCTGGCCGGCGTCCTCCACCAGCCGGTTGAGCTGCTCGCTGGTGAAGACCGCCTCGACCTCGTCCTTGGGCTCGACGTGGAACAGCCGCAGGATGCCCTGGGCGCAGGCACCGAGCGCGGCGGTGATCGGCCTGCAGAGGCGGGCGAAGGCGACCAGGCCGGGGCTGAGCCACAGCGCGGCCTTCTCGGGGGCGGCCATCGCGAGGTTCTTCGGGACCATCTCCCCGATGACGAGGTGGCAGAAGACCACCGCGGCCAGCGCGATGACGTAGCCGAGCGGGTGGATCACGCCGTGCGGCAGGTGGATCCACTCGAAGACCGGCTCCAGCAGGTGGGCGACCGTCGGCTCGGCGACCGCGCCGAGCGTCAGCGAGCAGACGGTGATGCCGAACTGGGCGGCGGCCATCATCTGCGGCAGGCGTTCCAGGCCGTACAGCACCTGGCGGGCGCGGGCGGTGCCGAGCGGTTCGATCTGGCTGCGGCGTACCGAGACGAGCGCGAACTCGGCGCCGACGAAGAAGCCGTTGGCGAGCACGAGCAGCGCCGCGAAGAGGAGTTGCAGGACGCTCATCGGGCGGCCTCCAGCACGGACACCGGCGCCGTTCGCACCAGCCGTATCCGTTCGGCGCGGTAGTGGCCGACCTGCCGGACGGCGAGCCGCCAGCCGGGCAGTTCCGCCCGGTCGCCGACGGCGGGGATGCGGCCGAGCAGGTCGGCGACGAGCCCGGCCACGGTCTCGTACGGTCCCTCGGGGGCGTCGAGGCCGATGCGGCGCAGGGCGTCGACGCGGCAGCTGCCGTCGACGTCCCAGGCGGGGCGGCCGTCCTCGGGCGGGGCGGGGGCGAGTTCGGGGACGTCTAGGCCGTCGTGCTCGTCGCGGACCTCTCCGACGATCTCCTCGACGATGTCCTCCAGGGTGACGACGCCGGCCGTGCCGCCGTACTCGTCGATGACGACCGCGATGGGCTGCTCGCTGCGCAGTCGGGTGAGCAGCGGTCGTACGGGCAGGGTCTCGGGGACGAGCAGCGCCGGGCGGGCGATGCGGCCGGCGGGGGTGCGCAGCCGGTCGGACGCGGGGACCGCGAGGGCGTCCTTGAGGTGGACCATGCCGACGATCTCGTCGATCTTCTCCCGGTAGACGGGGAAACGGGACAGGCCGGTGGCGCGGGTCAGGTTGACCACGTCCTCGGCGGTGGCCGAGGACTGCAGGGCGCTGACTTTCACGCGCGGGGTCATGACGTGCTGCGCGGTCAGTTCGCCCAGCGACAGGGTCCGTACGAAGAGGTCGGCCGTGTCCTGTTCCAGCGCGCCGGCCCGGGCGGAGTGCCGGGCCAGGGAGACCAGTTCGCCGGGGGTGCGGGCGGAGGCCAGCTCCTCGGCGGGTTCGAAGCCGAGCGCGCGGACGAGGCGGTTGGCCACGGCGTTCAGCGCGGCGATCACCGGGTGGAACAGCCGGGCGAAGGCGTGCTGCGGGCCCGCGACGAAGCGCGCGACCTGCAGCGGCTTGGACACCGCCCAGTTCTTGGGCACCAGCTCGCCGATCACCATCTGGACGGCCGAGGCCAGCAGCATGCCGACGACGACGGAGACGCCGGGTACGGCGCCCTCGGGGATGCCGGTCGCGGTGAACGGGCCGTCCAGGAGCTGGGCGAGCGCCGGTTCGGCGAGCATGCCGACGACGAGCGAGGTGATGGTGATGCCGAGTTGGGTGCCGGAGAGCTGGAAGGACAGCTCCTTGAGGGACTCGACGACCCGGCGGGCGCGTCGGTCGCCGTCGGCGGCGGCCTGCTCGGCGTCGGGGCGTTCGACGGTCACCAGGCCGAACTCCGCGGCGACGAAGAAGCCGTTGGCGAGAATCAGCAGGAAGGCGGCTGCCAGGAGCAGCAGAGGGGTGGTCATGATGCCGCCGCCTGTGGGGAGTCACAGCAGGGGGCGGCGCAGGTACTGCAGGACGATCCGTCCATCGCCGGAGGGAGTCACTCCTCGGGTAGCGGGAACCCCCGCGCACCGGGCGGAGCGACAGGGGCGAGGACGCGACGGCCGCGTCCGCGTTCCCAGATTAATCACGAAAAGGGTGCCCGCGGCAGGGTCGACGCCGCGCGTCAACCGCCGGGAGCCTCGGGGGTGGCTGCGGAACGGACCGCGACGAGGGCGCGCAGAGCGCGCGCGTCCTGGATGGCGCGCTGCCGTGCGATGCCCGGCTGGATGCCGAGCGCGGGCAGGCTGGTGCCGTCGCTGAGGTCGAGGAAGGCCCAGGGGTCGCCCTGCCGGAGGTTGACCCGGAGGATCTCGGCCCAGGCGAGGCGCCGCTTGTTGGTGAGGTTGACGACGGTCACGCCCGTCTCGTCGGCGGTGACCCGGGGCCGGGCCAGCAGGAACAGGACCCCGGCGAGGAGGAGAGCGGTCAGCATGAAGCTGAGGCGCTCTCCCATGCCGAGGCCGTCCAGCAGCATCCCGACCGCCGTGATGGCCGCGAAGGTGAGTACGGCGAGGACGACCAGGACCGCACGGGTGCGGCCCGGCCGGAAGGTCACGGGCAGTGCGGGCAGGTCCGGCGTGGTGTCGGGCATGGCGTCGCTCCGGGTCGTGCTCAGAGACGGCAGGCGTGGATGGCCGTGGTCAGGATGGCTCGGGCACCGATCTCGTACAGGTCGTCCATGATCCGCTGGGCCTCCTTGGCCGGGACCATCGCGCGGACGGCGACCCAGCCCTCGTTGTGCAGCGGGGAGACGGTCGGGGACTCCAGGCCGGGGGTGAGCGCGACGGCCTTCTCCAGCTGCTCCACCCGGCAGTCGTAGTCCATCATCACGTACGTCCGGGCCACCAGGACGCCCTGGAGGCGGCGCAGGAACTGCTGCACCTTGGGCTCGGTCGTCTCGTCGGGCTCCGCGCCGGAGCGGCGGATGACGATGGCCTCGGACTTCATGATGGGCTCGCCGAAGACCTCCAGGCCCGCGTTGCGCAGGGAGGTCCCGGTCTCGACGACGTCCGCGATGACGCCGGCGACACCGAGTTCGATGGCGGTCTCGACGGCGCCGTCGAGGTGGACGACGGAGGCGTCGACGCCCCGGTCGGCCAGGTGGGCGGCGACGATGCCCTCGTAGGAGGTGGCGACGGTGCGGCCCTCGAGGTCCTCGACGCCGTTCGCGGTGCCCGGCTTGCCGGCGAAGCGGAAGGTGGAGCGGGCGAAGCCGAGCGGGAGGATCTCCTCGGCGTCGGCGCCGGAGTCGATCAGCAGGTCACGGCCGGTGATGCCGATGTCGAGCTTGCCCGACGAGACGTAGATCGCGATGTCGCGGGGGCGCAGGTAGAAGAACTCGACCTCGTTGGTCGGGTCGACGATGCGCAGTTCCTTGGACTCGCGGCGCTGCTGGTAGCCGGCCTCATGCAGCATCTCCCCCGCGGGGCCTGACAGGGAACCCTTGTTGGGGACGGCGATGCGCAGCATGAGGTCGGCTTCCTTTGCGTGAAGGGGTGGGGAAAAGGGGGCTGGGCTTTACAGGTGGGCGTAGACGTCGTCCAGGGAGATCCCGCGGGCGACCATCATCACCTGGACGTGGTACAGCAGCTGGGAGATCTCCTCGGCCGCCGCCTCCTTGCCCTCGTACTCGGCGGCCATCCAGACCTCGGCGGCCTCTTCGACGACCTTCTTGCCGATGGCATGGACCCCCTTGTCCACCAGCTCGGCGGTGCGGGAGGTGGCGGGGTCGCCGTTCGCGGCCTTGCGCTGGAGCTCGGTGAAGAGCTCCTCGAAAGTCTTCTTGGACATGGTGGCGCCCACTTTACGCGTAGTGCCGACCGGCCTAACGCCACGGTTCGGATACTGAGCGGAGCGTGGCCGCCGTGGCGACGGCCGCGGTCACCGCCTCGTGGCCCTTGTCCTCGCGGGAGCCCTCGATACCGGCCCGGTCCAGGGCCTGCTCCTCGGTGTCGCAGGTGAGGACGCCGAAGCCGATGGGGACGCCGGTCTCCACGGAGACCTGGACGAGGCCCTGGGTCACTCCCTGGCACACGTAGTCGAAGTGGGGGGTGCCGCCGCGGATGACGACGCCGAGGGCGACGATCGCGTCGTAGCCGCGGCCCGCGAGGACCTTGGCGACCACCGGGAGCTCGAAGCTGCCGGGGACCCTGAGCAGGGTCGGCTCGTCGATGCCCAGCTCGTGCAGGGCGCGCAGAGCGCCGTCCACCAGTCCGTCCATCACCTTGTCGTGCCACTGTGCCGCGACGACGGCGACCCGCAGGTCACCCACGTTGCGTACGGACAGCTCCGGTGCACCCTTGCCGCTCACGTCTCTCCTCGCGTTCCTTACTTACTGGGCTTACTGGTTTCCGCAGGTGGACACGGGCGTCGTGTCCAGCCAGGGCAGGTCGTGTCCCATCCGGTCCCGCTTGGTGCGCAGGTAGCGGAGGTTGTGCTCGCCGACCTGGACGGGCATCGGCTCGCGGTCGGTGACCTGGATGCCGTGCCGTTCGAGGGCGTCGCTCTTGTCCGGGTTGTTGGTCATCAGGCGCACGGCGCGTACCCCGAGGTCCGTGAGGATCTGCGCGCCTGCGCCGTAGTCGCGGGCGTCGGCGGGCAGGCCGAGCTCCAGGTTGGCGTCGAGGGTGTCCCGGCCCCGCTCCTGGAGCTCGTAGGCGCGCAGCTTGGACATCAGGCCGATCCCGCGCCCCTCGTGGCCGCGCAGGTAGACGACCACTCCCCTGCCCTCGGCCTGGATGCGGTCCAGGGAGGCGTCCAGCTGGGGGCCGCAGTCGCAGCGCTGGGAGCCGAAGACATCGCCGGTGAGGCACTCGGAGTGGATGCGGACCAGGACGTCCGTGCCGTCACCGATCTCGCCGTGCACGAGGGCGACGTGCTCGACGCCGTCGACGGTGGAGCGGTAGCCGTACGCCGTGAACTCGCCGTGCCGGGTGGGCAGCCGGACCTCGGCCTCGCGGCGGACGGTGGGCTCCTCGCTGCGGCGGTAGGAGACGAGGTCCTCGATGGAGATGATCGTCAGGCCGTGCTTGCGGGCGAACGGGATCAGCTCGGGCAGCCGCAGCATGCGCCCGTCCTCGCCGGCGATCTCGACGATGGCGCCGGCCGGGCGCAGGCCCGCGAGGCGGGCGAGGTCGACGGCGGCCTCGGTATGGCCGTTGCGGACGAGTACGCCGCCGGAGCGGGCGCGCAGCGGGAAGATGTGGCCGGGGCGGACCAGGTCGGTGGGTTCGGCGGTGCCGCTCGCCAGGAGCTGGAGGGTGGTGGCGCGGTCCGAGGCGGAGATGCCGGTGCTCACGCCGTGCGCGGCGGTGGCGTCCACGGAGACGGTGAAGGCGGTCTTCATCGACTCGGTGTTGTCGTCGACCATCTGCGGGAGGCGGAGCCGGTCCAGTTCCTCGCCCTCCATGGGGGCGCAGATCAGGCCGCGGCACTCGCTCATCATGAAGGCGACGATCTCCTCGGTCGCCTTCTCGGCGGCGATGACGAGGTCGCCCTCGTTCTCGCGGTTCTCGTCGTCGACGACGACGACCGGGCGGCCGGCGGCGATGTCCGCGATGGCCTGTTCGACGGGGTCGAGGGCGAGGTCTTCGATGCCGTCGGTGCTGTAGAGGATGGGTGCCGTGCTCATGCGGGCGCTCCTTCCGGGACGGGCCGCGCCGCGGTGCGGGAGCGCAGCCACCAGTCGCGCAGGCCCCACAGGACGAGCGCGCCGTAGATGACGTAGACGAAGCCGGAGAACGCGAAGCCGTTGGCGAAGTTCAGCGGGACGCCGACCAGGTCGACCAGCAGCCAGGCGAACCAGAACTCGACCATGCCGCGCGCCTGGGCATACATGGCGACGACGGTGCCGACGAAGATGTACGCGTCCGGCCAGGGGTCCCAGGACAGGGACGGGTACAAAGTAAACAGGCCGCCGACCGCGAGGGTGCCGAGGGCTGCCGCCGCGACCAGGACGCCGCGCTCGCGCCAGGTGGCGAACCGGACGGCGATGGAGCCGTCCTGGCTCTGCTGCCGGCCGCGGTTCCACTGCCAGAAGCCCCAGGCGGCGACCACCATGACGACGATCTGCTTGCCGGCGCTGCCGGAGAGGTGGGCGGTGGCGAAGGCCGTGAAGAGGACGAGCCCGGAGACGAACTGCACGGGCCAGGTCCAGATGGAGCGCCGCCAGCCGAGCGCGAGGCCGAGCAGACCGATCACGTTGCCGATCATGTCCGACCACTTGATGTGCTGGTCGAAGAGCGTGAACGCCTCGGAGTTGAGCCAGTTCACTTGGTGTCTCTCTGGGCGGCCCGGGCGCCGAGCAGGCGCTCGACGTACTTGGCGATGACGTCCACCTCGAGGTTGACCGGGTCGCCGGGCTGCTTCAGGCCCAGCGTGGTCAGGGCGAGGGTGGTGGGGATGAGGCTGACGGTGAAGAAGTCGGGGCCGGCGTCGACGACGGTGAGGCTGATGCCGTCGACGGTGATGGAGCCCTTCTCCACGACGTAGCGGGCGAGGTCCGCGGGCAGGGAGATCTTCACGATCTCCCAGTGCTCGGAGGGCTTGCGCTCCAGGATCTCGCCGGTGCCGTCGACGTGGCCCTGCACGATGTGCCCGCCGAGGCGGGCGCCGACGGCGGTCGGGCGCTCCAGATTGACGCGGGAGCCGGTGGTGAGGACGCCCAGGCTGGAGCGGTCGAGGGTCTCGGCCATCACGTCGGCGGTGAACTCGTCGCCCTCGTGGTCGACGACCGTGAGGCAGACGCCGTTGACGGCGATGGAGTCGCCGTGCTGTGCCCCTTCGGTGACCAAGGGGCCGCGCAGGCGGAAGCGACAGGCGTCGTCGAGCGTCTCGACGGCGGTGATCTCGCCCAGCTCTTCGACGATTCCGGTGAACACTTCCCGGGTCCTCCTGCCTCTTCGGGCACGGACTCCGGGGCTGTCGAGAGCGACAGATATCGCGAGCTAGGGCACAGGAGCGACGACGCCGGACGGGCCCACCCGTGACGGGCGAGCCCAGAGATCGGCGGCGCGCACGTGTGCTCGCCCACGGCGCACTGCCTCCCATCCGGACTTTAACCGTCGGTCCAGGAATTTCACCTGGTCAACCGTTCGCTGGAGGCGACCGGGTCGCGGACTGTAACCGCCGGTTCGGACTTTCACCGACCCCGGAGTGCGCTGCTTCTGGTACAGGGCCAGTCTGCCACGCCTGATCGCCGTCCATGCGGACGGAGTGTGTGGGGTGGCTCACAGAATGCTTCCCCGGGCACCTCGGGCGCGGCACGCCCGTCTCCAACTGGTCTGCCACCACCTCGCCTTGAGATTGGTCCATACCTATTGACTCACTGGTCTAGTCCTCTCTAGGGTCTGCGCAACTTCCGTGGAGAGGAACCGACTGTGCCTTCCCCGTCACGCTCCAGATCCCGCCGCAGAGCGGGGCCCGCCCTGTTCGCGGCGGTCGCCGCCGTCGCCGGCCTGCTGCTCGCCGGCCTCCCCGCCACCGCGTCGCAGGCCGCCGACCAGGAGACCTGTCGCCCCGACGGCCTCTACCGGACCCCCGGCGTCGACGTCCCCTACTGCTCGGTCTACGACTCCGCGGGCCGCGAGAAGATGGGCGCCGACCACCCGCGCCGGGTGATCGGCTACTTCACGAGCTGGCGCACCGGCAAGGACGGCAAGCCCGCCTATCTCGCCTCCGACATCCCGTGGGACAAGGTCACCCACATCAACTACGCCTTCGCGCACGTGGACGGCGGCAACAAGCTCTCCGTCGGCTCGGACAGCGCGAAGAACCCGGCGACCGGTATGACGTGGCCCGGGGTCGAGGGCGCCGAGATGGACCCGGACCTCCCCTACAAGGGCCACTTCAACCAGCTGACCAAGTTCAAGAAGCAGCACCCGGACGTCAAGACGATGATCTCGGTGGGCGGCTGGGCCGAGACGGGCGGCTACTTCGCCGACGACGGCGCCCGCGTGGACTCGGGCGGCTTCTACTCCATGGCCACCAACGCCGACGGCTCGGTCAACCAGGCCGGCATCGAGACCTTCGCGGACTCGGCGGTCGACTTCGTGCGGAAGTACGGCTTCAACGGCGTCGACATCGACTACGAGTACCCGACGACGATGAAGGACGCGGGCAACCCGCTCGACTGGTCCTTCGCCAACGGCCGCCGGGCCGGGCTGGTCAAGGGCTACGCGGCCCTGATGAAGACGCTGCGCGAGAAGCTCGACCGCGCGGGCGCCGCGGACGGCAGGCACTACCTCCTCTCCGTCGCCGCGCCGTCCTCCGGGTACCTGCTGCGCGGCATGGAGACATTCCAGGTCCAGAAGTACCTGGATTACGTCAACATCATGTCGTACGACCTGCATGGCGCCTGGAACGAGCACGTCGGCCCGAACGCCTCGCTCTTCGACGACGGCAAGGACTCCGAACTCGCCGCCGCGGGCGTCTACACCACCTCCCAGTACGGCGGCATCGGCTACCTCAACACCGACTGGGCCTACCACTACTTCCGCGGCTCGATGCCGGCCGGACGCATCAACATCGGGCTGCCGTACTACACGCGCGGCTTCAAGAACGTCACCGGCGGCACCGACGGGCTCTGGGGCAAGGCACCCGCCACGGACTGCCCGGCCGGCTCCGGCCTGACCAAGTGCGGCGACGGCGCGGTCGGCATCGACAACCTGTGGCACGACCTGGACACCAACGGCGAGGAGTCCCCCGCGGGCTCCAACCCGATGTGGCACGCCAAGAACCTGGAGAAGGGCGTAGTCGGCGACTACGTCACCGACTATGGCTTCCCGGCGGACACGAAGCTGACCGGGACGTACGCCCGCAAGTACGACTCCACCCTGGTCGCGCCCTGGTTGTGGAACGCCGAGAAGAAGGTCTTCCTGTCCACCGAGGACGAGCAGTCGGTCCAGGCCAAGGCGGACTACGTGGTCGACCGCGGCATCGGCGGCACGATGGTGTGGGAGCTCGCGGGCGACTACGCCTGGGACGCGGGCAAGGGGCAGTACGTGCCGGGCTCGACGCTGACCGACACGATGTACGAGACCTTCAAGGACGCCTCCCCCTACGGCGCCGAGCGCGCCACGATCGACATGCCGGCCGAGGCCCTCGACGTCGACGTGGAGTTCGGGGAGTTCCCGCTCGGCGACTCCAACTACCCGATCAGCCCCAAGCTGAAGATCACCAACAACACGAAGACGGCGCTGCCCGGCGGTACGGAGTTCCGGTTCGACTACGCCACCTCCGCGCCCGGCAATGCCAAGGACCAGTCCGGCTGGGGCACTTCGGTGATCCGCAGCGACCACACGGGCGGCAACGTGGGCGGCCTGAAGGGCGACTACCACCGCGTCTCGCTGAAGCTGCCGGCCTGGCAGTCGCTGGCGCCGGGGGCGTCCACGACGGTGGACTTCGTCTACTACCTCCCGGTGTCGACGCCGTCGAACTGGACGGTCTCCTTCGGCGGGAAGACGTACGCCCTGGCGGGCGACCTGGCCCGGGGAACGACCGTGGTGGAGCCCGGGACGGAGACGCCGACCCCGACGCCCACGCCCACGGGGACCGGGTCCCCGAGCCCGAGTCCGAGTCCGACGGACGGCGCCGGGCAGTGCGCGGCCCCGGCCTGGGACGCGGCCACGCCGTACGGCGGCGGCATCACGGTGTCCCACGAGGGGCACTCGTGGAAGTCCAAGTGGTGGACGAAGGGCGAGGAGCCCGGCACCACCGGTGAGTGGGGCGTCTGGCAGGACCTCGGCGCCTGCTGACCCCGGCGAGACCGGCCCGGCGGCGGTGACGAAGGCCCTTGCCCGCCGCCGGGTCTCCCAATGCCCGGCGGGTCACCCATGGCCCGGCGGGTCACCCATGGCCCGGCGGGTCTCCCGAGGCCCGGCGGGTCTTCCGATGCGCCCGCCGGGTCTTCCGATGCGCCCGCCGGGCTTCTGACAGGGTGAGGCGCATGACGACCGCGATCGCCGAGGAGTTCGAGCGCCACCGGCCCCGGCTGTTCGGCCTGGCCTACCGCATGCTGGGCTCGGCCGACGAGGCGGAGGACACCGTCCAGGACGCCTACCTGCGCTTCAGCGGGGCCGACCGGGCGGGCATCGAGCAGCCGGCGGCCTGGCTCGCCAAGGTCGTCACCAACCTGTGCCTCGACCGTCTCACCTCCGCCCGCGCCCGGCGAGAGACCTACGTCGGCGCCTGGCTGCCGGAGCCGGTGCTGACCTCCGACGGCACCCTCGGCCCCCTGGAGTCGGCCGAGCGGCGTGACGCCGTGTCGACGGCGATGCTCGTCCTGCTGGAGCGGCTGACGGCGACTGGGGGTACCTCCCACGCCCTTTAGGCAGTGGGGGAGGGCGGTGTACGTGCTGCGCGAGGCGTTCGCGTACGGGCACCGCGAGATCGCCGAGGTGCTGGATCTTACCGAGGCGAACTGCCGTCAGCTCTACCGGCGGGCGGTGGCGCGGGTCGGTGAGCCGGGGAAGCGTTTCCCGCTCTCGCCCGAGCGGCAGGAGGAGCTGGTCACGTCGTTCCTCACGGCGGCCCGTGACGGCGACCTGACCGGGCTGCAGCAGCTGCTCGCCGAGGACGTGGTCTGGTGGAGCGACGGCGGTGGCATGGTCACCGCGGTGCGGCGCGCGATCGAGGGCCGTACGAAGGTCGTCCGCTTCGTGCTGGGCGGACTCCCGAAGTTCGCGGCCGACTGGGACATCTCGGTCACCGAGGTCAACGGCGCCGGCGCGCTGGTCGCACGGGTCGGCGGCACGGTCGTCGGCGTCATGTCGTTCGACGTGCGCGACGGGCTCATCACGCAGGTGCAGGTCATGCTGAACCCGGACAAGCTGGACTTCGTACGCCGTCAGCTGGGGCGGTCCTGACATTTCCTCGCCGGAAGTGTCACATCCGGCACCGGCCACGCCGTCCCAGCTGACGACAGGGCGCTCCGTCCGGGAGCGTCCGCCGTGGCGAAGGGGCTGAACAGCATGACCACGATCCTGGTGACGGGCGGCACCGGCACGCTCGGCCGGCTCGTCTCCGAGCGGCTGCGCGCGGACGGGCACGAGGTGCGGGTGCTCAGCCGGCACGCCCAGCCGTACGCCGTCGATCTGCGTGCGGGCGGCAGCGGTCTGGACGTGGCGCTCGGCGGTGTGGACACGGTCGTGCACTGCGCGACCAGCCCGCGCGGCGGCGACGAACAGGCAGCCACGAACCTGATCGCGGCCGCGCGGCGGGCCGGGGTGGGGCACCTGGTCTACATCTCGATCGTCGGCGTGGACCGGGTACCGCTCGGCTACTACCGGTCCAAGCTCGCCGTCGAGCGGCTGGTGGAGGAGTCGGGACTCGGCTGGACCGTGCTGCGGGCGACGCAGTTCCACGACCTGGTGGTGCACGTGCTCCAGGCGCTGGCCAAGGCGCCGGTCGTGCTGCTGCCGGCCCGTGTCTCCGACCAGCCGGTGGAGGTGGCGGAGGTCGCGGAGCGGCTCGCCGAGCTGGCCGGTGGCGCGCCCGCCGGGCGGGTGGCGGACCTGGGCGGGCCCGAGGTGCGGACGTTCGAGTCGCTGGCCCGCGCCTATCTGGGCGCGGCGGGGCGCCGGCGGACCGTGGTGAAGGTGCCGCTCGCGGGGAAGGCTTACCGGGGGTTCCGCAGGGGCGGGCACCTCACGCCCGAGCGGGCGGTGGGCAAGGGGACGTTCGAGGAGTACCTGACGGAGCGGTTCGGCGGCGGGACGGATGGGCGGCGCGGATGAGCGGACGGGACCGGACTAGCAGGCGGCGCGCGATGAGCGCACGGGACCGGACGAACGGGCGGCGCCCGATGAGCGGACGGGACCGGACGAACGGGCGGCGCGCGATGAGCGGACGGGCTCGGGCGAGCAGGCGGGCGCACACAAGCGGGCGGCGCACGATGAGCGGACGGGCGCGGACGAACAGGCGGCGCGGATGAGCGGACGGGCGCGGACGAACAGGCGGCGCGGATGAGCGGACGGGCGCGGACGAACAGGCGGCGCGGACAAGCGGACGGGCCCGGATGAGCGGACAGCGCGGACGAGCAGACGGGCGCGGACGAGCGGGCGGGCGCGGATGAGCAGACGGGCGTGGCTGCGGGCGGGGCTGGGGCTGCTCGCCGGGGCGCAGGTGGTGCTGGGGCTGTGGATCCTGCTACTGCCCGAGCTGTTCTGGAAGTGGCCCTGGGTGTCGCACCTGCCGCCCTACAACGAGCACCTGCTGCGGGACTTCGGCGGGGCGAGCGTCGCGCTCGCGGTGGTGCTGTGCTCGGCGGTGGCGGCGATGGAACGGCGGCTGGTGATCACGGCGCTGGTGGCCTACCTGGTGTCCTCCGTGGCCCATCTCCTCTTCCACGCCCAGCACCTGGAGCCCCTGTCCGCGGCGAGCGGTGCGGGGTTCATGGCGCTGCTGGGAGTGGCGGTCCTGCTGCCGGCGGCACTGCTGTGGCTGGCGGCGGACGGGGCGGCCTTCCGGGAGCCCGAGCCCGCGGGGCGCCCCGTGCTCTGAGCGTCCGCTTGGATCAGGGCCGCTCAGGCGGCGCGAACAGCTCGTCCTGGGCGCGGTCGCGGGCGGTCAGCAGGGCCCCGCGCAGTACGGCGCCGCCGCCCAGCGTGCTGGACCGTACCTCGGTGGCGAGCGGCGACATCCGGGTGAGGCGGTGCTGGACGCGCGCGGCGAGGGCGTCGGAGCCGGCCCGGCCGACCTCACCGGCCAGCACCAGGCAGCCGGGGTCCAGGACGGAGACGACGGCGGCGGCGCCGAGGGCGACCCGGTCGGCGAGCGCGTCGAGGAATCCCTCGGCGGCCGGGTCCGGGTCATGGTCCCGGCCCGCTCCCGACCGGCGTACCGCCTCCCGCACCAGCGCGGCGGCGTGCGGCTCGGGTCCGTCGGGCGTCGCCGTCACGCCGTGCCGCGCCGCCAGGGCGGTCACCGCCGCCGCCCCGGCCACGGAGTGGAAGCCGCCGTCGCAGTCGGTGGCCGACGGCAGGCCCGAGGTGCCGGGCACCGGCATGAAGCCGACCTCGCCCGCGCCGCCGGAGACGCCCCGCCGCAGCGTGCCGTCGAGGACGACCGCGGCGCCGATGCCCAGGCCGAGCCAGAGCAGGACGAACGTGTCCCGGTCCCGGGCGGCCCCGTCGCGCTGCTCGGCCAGGGCGGCGAGGTTGGTCTCGTTCTCGACGCCGACCCGCGCCTCGGGGAACTTCTCCTGCAACGCGACCATCAGCCGGCGGTGCCACTCGGGCAGGCCGGTGGAGTCGCGCAGTTCGCCGCTCGCCGGGTCGATCAGGCCGGGTGCGCCGATGCCGACGGTGTGCAGCCGGTCGGCCCCGGCCTCCTTCGCCGCCCGCTCGACCAGGCTCACCGCCTGCTCCACCGCGGGCCCGGTGCCGGTGTCGTCGCCGATCGGCACGGACGCCTCGGCCAGCACCCGGCCGAGCAGGTCGGAGACGAGCACGGCGACGCCCTCGGTGCGTACGTCGAGGGCGGCGAGGTGGGCGCGCCCGGCGACGATGCCGTACAGCTTGGCGTTCGGCCCCCGGCGCTGCTCGCCCGACTCCCCCGCCACCTCGATGAGTCCGGAGGCGGTGAGGCGTTCGACGAGGTCGGCCACGGTGGGGCGGGACAGGCCGGTCAGCTGTTTCAACTGCCCTGCCGTCAACGGGCCCTCCTGCTGGAGCAGGCGCAGGGCGAGCCGGTCGTTGATGGCCCGGGCGGTGCTCGGGGATGCGGGCATGCCGGGATCCTTCCAGATCGGCGGCGCGGGGGCCCACGCCGGTAATCCCCTATCTATCAGGCAGGGTTCCTGATAGTTTACGCGGCGCAGTGACGCCAGGCAGCCGAGCCGGCCGCGCAGACCCGACGGAGGGGCCCGAGAATGAGCGCAGTGGTCTACGAGCAACGCACGGTGCGGCGCGCCCGGTACGCCGTGGCGGCCGTGTTCGCCGTGCACGGTGCCGTCACCGGCTCGTTCGCCACCCGCGTGCCGTGGATCCAGGACCATGCCGGGGTGAGCGCGGGCCAGTTGGGTCTGGCGCTCGCTTTCCCGGCGCTCGGCGCGTCGGTCGCCATGCCGCTGGCCGGCAGCGTCAGCCACCGCTTCGGCGCCCGCACCGCCCTGCGCGGTCTGCTGGCCCTGTGGACACTGGCGCTGGTCCTGCCGGCCCTCGCCCCGAACCTGCTCACCCTGTGCCTCGCCCTGTTCGTCTACGGCGCCACGGCGGGCATGTCGGACGTGGCGATGAACGCGCTCGGCGTCGAGATCGAGAATCGTCTCGACAAGTCGATCATGTCGGGCCTGCACGGCATGTGGAGCGCGGGCGCCCTGATCGGTTCGGCGGCCGGCACGCTCGCCGCCCACCTGGGCGCGGACGCCCGGCTGCACCACGTGCTGGCCGCCGCGGTGCTGACCGTGGCGGGCCTGGTGGCCTGCTCCTGGGTGCTGGACCTGCAGCCCGCCGAGGACGAGGATCCGCCGCCGAGGTTCGCGCTGCCGCCCAGGTCGGCGCTGCTGATCGGCGCGGTCGGGTTCTGCGCGGTCTTCGCGGAGGGCGCGAGCCTGGACTGGTCGGCGGTCTATCTGCGGGACCAGTTGGAGGCCTCGGCCGGTCTGGCGGCGGCGTGCACGACGGGCTTCACCCTCACCATGGCCCTGGCCCGGTTCGCCGGCGACAAGGTGGTGGACCGGTTCGGCGCGGTGCGCACGGTCCGGGTGAGCGGTGTGCTGGCCACCCTCGGCGGCCTGCTCATCGTCGTCGGGGGCCACCCCGCGGTGGCGATGACCGGCTTCGCGCTGATGGGCCTCGGGATCGCCGTGGTCGTCCCGCTGTGCTTCGCGGCGGCCGGCCGGGCCGGCTCCAACCCCAGCCTGGCCATCGCGGGCGTCGCCACCATCACGTATACCTCCGGCCTGGTCGCCCCGAGCGCGATCGGCGGTCTGGCCCAGGCGACGAGCCTGGTGGTGTCGTTCGGTCTGGTGACCGCGCTGGCCTGCTGTCTGGTGGTGTTCGCGAAGGTGCTGCGGGCCGGGGACCGGGACCGTCCGAAGATCAGTCCGTCGAGCGCAGGAGTGCCCGACCGGCAGTCCTGAAGGTGTCGCTCCACGGCGCCGGGCGCAGCGTCTCCGAATCCAGCCGGACCAGCACCCGGGTGCCGTGGGCGTACGTGGTGGCGCCGTCCGCCGAGCAGAACCGGAAGCCGTACGTCAGCCCGGTCCTGCCGAGCCGGTCCAGCCAGAGGTGGACGGCGTACGCGCCCGGCCGGGTGACCGGCGCCTCGTAGCTGATCGTCAGTTCCTTGACCGCGTTGCAGGCGTCGCCGGCCGCCGCCCAGTCGCCCTCGAACCGGAAGCCGTGCTCGGTCCACAGCTCGGCCCAGGCCCGCTCGACCATCACCGGGTAGCGGGCGTTGTGCAGCAGGCCGAGCGCGTCCAGGTCGTCGAAGTGGACGGTGACGGGGACGAGCCGGCCGTAGGAGAGAAGGGGCGCGGCGGGGGCTTCGGCTGTCACGGGCGGGGCTCCTGGTCTTGCTCGGCTGTGCTCACGTACGGCCGGCCGTACTTGCTCACGTACGGCGGCTCCTTCCATCCTAAGCGGACGCTCAGCGGCGGTCGCCGGGAAGGTGCTGGTCAGCGGGGGGCGCGGGACGTGGGACCGTCCGGTACCCCTGACAATGGTGCGGACAGTCCTCACGTACAGAGAAAGCGAAACCTCACCATGGACCTCGGCGTGCGCTGGAAGCTGCACGGTGACGGGCGCACGCCCGCACCCGGAGCGGTGGTCCGCCCCGACGAACGGCTCTCGTGGCCCCGCACGGCCGGGCTCGGCGCCCAGCACGTGGTGGCCATGTTCGGGGCGTCCTTCGTGGCTCCGGTCCTGATGGGCCTGGACCCCAACCTCGCGATCATGATGTCGGGCGTGGCGACCGTCATCTTCCTGCTCGCCACCCGCGGCCGGGTGCCCAGCTACCTCGGCTGCTCGCTCTCCTTCGTCGGCGTCGCCGCGGTGATCCGCGCCCAGGGCGGCACCAGCGCCACGGTGACCGGCGCGGTGCTGGTGGTCGGTGCCGCGCTGTTCCTGGTGGGGCTCGCCGTGCAGCGGTTCGGGGCGCGGATCATCCACGCCACGATGCCGCCGATCGTCACCGGCGCGGTGGTGATGCTGATCGGCTTCAACCTGGCCCCGGTCACCGCGTCCACGTACTGGCCGCAGGACCAGTGGACGGCGCTGCTCGTGATGCTGTTCACCGGTCTGGCCGTGGTCTGCCTGCGCGGATTCTGGTCCCGGATCGCGATCTTCCTGGGGCTGGTCTTCGGCTACGTGCTCTCCTGGGTCCTCGACCGGATCTTCGGCAAGATCCACTCGGTGGACGGCAGCGGCAAGCTCACCGACCACTGGCGGCTGGACTTCTCCGCCGTGGGCCAGGCCGACTGGATCGGGCTGCCGTCCTTCCACGGGCCGAGCTTCGAGTGGTCGGCGATCCTGGTGGCCCTGCCGGTCGTCATCGCGCTGGTCGCGGAGAACGCCGGACACGTCAAGGCGGTCGGCGAGATGACCGGCGACAACCTCGACGACAAGCTCGGCACGGCCATCTCCGCCGACGGTGTCGGCTCGATGCTGTCCACCGCGGTCGGCGGCCCGCCCAACACCACGTACTCCGAGAACATCGGCGTGATGGCCGCGACCCGGGTCTACTCGACGGCCGCCTACTGGGCCGCCGCGGGCTTCGCCCTGCTCTTCGGCCTCTGTCCGAAGTTCGGCGCGGTCGTGGCCGCGATCCCCGGCGGCGTCCTCGGCGGCATCACCGTCATCCTCTACGGCATGATCGGGCTGCTCGGCGCCCAGATCTGGATCAACGCCAAGGTGGACCTGCGCAACCCGCTGAACCTGGTGCCGGCCGCCGCGGGCATCATCATCGGCGTCGGCAACGTCAGCCTGGAGTTCACCGACACCTTCTCCCTCAGCGGCATCGCGCTCGGCACCGTGGTCGTCATCACCGGCTACCACGCGCTGCGGGCCTTCGCACCGGCCCACCTCAAAACGCAGCAGCCGCTGCTGGACGAGGGCACGTCGACGTACGACGAGAAGGCCGGGGGCAGCGGTGACGGCGGCGACGGGTCCGGCGACGGGTCTCAGCGCGCCAAGGCGTAGGCGTAGGACGGGGTGAAGGTGCCCGGCTTGCCCTTGCAGCCGTCCGACTCCCCGGGCAGCTTGACCCACAGGTAGGCGTCGACGCGCCCCATGCCGGTACTCAGCGTCGGTGCGCGGCCGAGCTTGCGGCCGGCCGGGTCGCACCACTCGCCGTCGGAGGGGGCGCCGTTGCCGTTGCGGCTGGTGTCGATGACGGCGCCCAGGCTCGCGGGGCCGCCGAGGGCGTCGAGGACCGCGCGGACGTAGGCGACCTCGTCGGCGGTGGCGTGGAAGTTGGAGACGTTGCTGAAGATGCCGTCGGAGGAGTCGGCCGAGGCGGCGCCGGCCTGCCTGAGCCAGCCCGCCTGCTTGGCGGGCGCGTGCCAGCCGGAGTGGCCCGCGTCGAAGTAGACCCGGGCTCGGGGATTGGCGTCCTTCAGCACGCGGCCGGCGCGGGCCAGGGAGGCGAAGCGGTCGGCGCGCTCACCGGCGGACAGGCACTCGGCCTGGGCGACCGAGTCGGGCTCCAGGACGACGATGACATCACCGGAGCCGAGCCCGGCGGCGAAGCGGTCGATCCAGTCGTCGTAGGCGTCGAGGTCGGGCGCCCCGCCCTGGGAGTGGCCGCCGCAGTCGCGGTCGGGTATCGCGTACGGCACGACGACCGGCACCCGGCTCTCGGCGGCACCGCCGGAGGTGACGGCGCGGACTCGGGAGGTGATCGTCGCGGGCGTGTAGTCGGCGAACCACACGGCGGCCGGATGGTCGGCTATCCGCGACTCGATGACGTCCTGACGCGGGTCGCCGGGGTGGGCCCGGACCCAGTCGAGGACCTGGGACCGGGGGTGCCGGTAGAGCCGGGTGGAGGCCGCGGCGGCCCGGGGCTTGTCCTTCTCCGCCTTCGCGGACTTCTTCTTCGGCGAGGGACTGGGACTCGCCTTGCTCGCCGGGGCGGAGGGCGAGGCGGAGACCGACGGCGCCGCCGACGGGGACGGGGACGGCGCGACGGGCAGGGACTGCAGCCGCGGTGACCGCGTCACCTCCGGACGGGCCTCGTCCGCCGCTCCGCCGTCGTCGCCGAGCGCGGACAGCATGCCGGCCGCGGTGCCCACCGCGATCACGACGGACGCCGCCGCGACCATCGCGCTGCGCCGGGCGGCACGCCTGCGCTCGGCCCTGCGAGCGGCCAGACGCCGGGCACGAAGGCCTGACACGTTTGGCTTCCTCCTCCCCCGCACAGCGGGCGCGTTCCCCCGTTCTGGGGAAGCGTCGGGCCCGCCGGCACTCCCGCCAGCCTAAAGCTGCGACCCTGCCGCCATGGCGCACTGCGAGCAAGTCCCGGCGGCCGTCCGGACGGTGGACACGGTCCTCTCCCGGATGCGCGCCCTCGACACGTCGCTGCCCGCCCGGGACGGGGTGGCCGTCTTCAACCGCGTCTACCTGACCGTCACGGAGGCCGTCGACCGGCACATCGACGGCGGAGGGTTTCCGGACGCCCGGGCCGCGATCGCGCTGGACGTGCGGTTCGCGGAGCGCTATCTGGCCGCCCTCGACGCGCTGGAGGACGGGCACCGGCCACCCGCGTGCTGGCGGCCCCTGTTCCAGTTCCGCCGCCATCCCGGCGTACGGCCGCTGCAGTTCGCGCTGGCGGGCATCAATGCGCACATCGGCCACGATCTCGCGCTGGCCGTGGTGGACACCTGTCGTACGCTCGGCTGCGAACCCGTCGAGCTGGAGGACGAGTTCGACCGGGTGGGTGACCTCCTCGTGTCGTTGGAGGAGCGTATCCGCGATGAGCTGATGCCGGGTCCCGACCTCCTGCAGATCGCCGACCCGCTGACCCATCTGCTCGGCTCCTGGAGCCTGGAGCGCGCCCGCGACGCCACCTGGGCGTCGGCCCGCGCGCTGTGGGCGCTGCGCCGGCTGCCCGACGTCGCCGAGGAGTTCACCGAGCGGCTGGACGCGGCGGTGGGCTTCGCGGGCCGCATGCTGCTCACCCCGCTGCCGGACTGATCCGGCCGTCGTTCCGGGTGCGCACTCCCGGAACCCCCGTGCGATCGCTGTACGTTGAACCCTTGGGCACCATGCAACATCGCACCCCGACTGCGAAGGAGCACCCAGGTATGACGACCCGGCTCGGACTCGGCCTCCCCCAGATGCGGCAGTACGACCTCGGCAAGGACGTCCCCGACGTGGCCCGCGCGGCGGAACGGCTGGGCTACGAGAGCCTGTGGGTCTTCGAACGGGCCCTGTTCCCCGAGCCCGCCACCCAGGGGCTGTACGGCATCGAGGGCCTGCCCTGGCCGGACGAGTACCGGAACGTTGCGGAACCGCTGGTCACCCTGACCCTCGCCGCAGCGGCCACCGAACGGGCGGAGCTGGGCTCCAGCGTCCTGGTCGCCCCGCTGCACGTCCCTTTCCAGCTGGCGAAGGCGCTGGCCTCGCTGGACGCGGCGAGCGGTGGCCGGGTGGTCGCCGGCTTCGGCACCGGCTGGTCCCACGACGAGTACGCGGCGGCTTCCGTGCGGCCCTTCGCCGAGCGCGGGCGGGCCCTGGACGAGCTGATCGAGGTGTGCCGCGCGGTCTGGGGACCGGACCCGGTGGTGTACGACGGCGAGTTCACGAAGATCGCGTCCGCCGTGGTCGGTCCCAAGCCCGCCCGGCCGATCCCGGTCCTGCTGGCGGCGGGCAGCGGCAGGGCCCGGCGCCGCCTGGTCGACCACGCCGACGGCTGGCTGCCGAACGGCATCGGCGCCGGGGTCGTGGCCGAGCAGTGGCGGCGGCTGCGGGACCTGGCCGCCGAGCGGGGCCGCACGAAGCCGATCCGCACGGTACTGCGGGCCAACGCCCGGTATCGCGCGTCGGCCCACGAGGGCGCCGACCGCCGCCCCTTCCACGGCAGCGTCGACCAGATCGTCGAGGACCTCGCCGCGCACGCCGAGATCGGCCTCGACGAGATCCTCATCGACCTCCAGGGCTCCGCGCGGGACGCCGAGGAGCTGACGGACCTGGCCGCCGAGGTGTACGAGAAGGCTCGCGCGGCCGGGGTCTGACGGACCGGTCAGTCCTCGGGGAGCTCGACCGGCGCGATCCCGTCGTAGACGTCACCCGGGCCCGGGTTGGTCGCGTCGGTCTCCCCGCCGAAGTGGTGCATGACGCCCCAGACCGCGTTCAACGCGGTCTGGACGGCACCCTCGGCCCAGCCGGCCGTCCAGGAGATGTCGTCACCGGCGAGGAAGATGCCCCGCTTGTCCGCGGGCAGCTCCTCCTGCATGAAGTGCGTGAACAGGCGCCGCTGGTAGCGGTAGTGACCGGGGAGGTTGGCCTTGAACGCGCCCATGAAGTAGGGCTCGTTCTCCCAGGAGACCGTCACCGGGTTGCCGATGACGTGCTTCCTGATGTCGACCTTCGGGTAGATCTCGCCGAGCGACTTCAGCATGACCTCCATCCGCTCGTTCGCGGACAGCGGCAGCCACTTCAGGCTGTCGTCGCACCATGTGTAGGAAAGGCAGATGACGGCGGGCTTGTCCGGACCGTCGTCGAGGAGGTAGGTGCCGCGGGTCATCCGGTCCGTGAGCGTCATCGACATGACGTCCCGCCCGGTGTCCTCGTCCTTGTCCAGCCAGAAGGGCCGGTCCACCGGCACGAAGAGCTTGGAGCTCTCCATGTAGTGCGTCCGCTCGATCGCGGTCCAGTGGTCGATCGGGAAGAGCGAGTCGTCGCAGGCGATCTTCGAGAGCAGCATCCAGGACTGGGCGGTGAAGATCGCCGCCTGGTACGTGCGGATGTCGCCGTCGGCGTCGGTCACGGTGATGCGGTTGCCGGCGGTGCGGGTGAGCCGGGTCACCGCCGGGCGCGGCTCGCCGTCCATGTGCAGGGACCTCAGCGAGGTGCCGTGGGGCCAGTGGACGATCTTCTCCGGCTCGCGCTCCCAGATCCTCAGCGGCAGCTGCTGGGAGCCGCCGACGATGCCGCGGTGGTGGTCGTCGGCCTCGGTGTAGACGACGCGGAGGATCTCCAGGATGGAGTTGGGGAAGTCGGTGTCCCAGCCGCCGGTGCCGAAGCCGACCTGGCCGAAGATCTCACGGTGGCGGAAGGACTTGAAGGCCTCCGAGTCGCAGAGGAAGCCGTAGAAGGTCTGGTTGTCGAACTTCTCGACCAGCTTCGCCCAGATCTCGCGGATGCGCGGGACGTCGCGCTCGCGCAGGGCGCGGTTCATGTCGGAGAAGTCGGCGCCCTCTTCGAGGCACTTCGCCCAGGCGTCGGCAACGTCGCGGTAGACCTGGGGGAGGTCGTCCAGCGTCTCGGCGTAGTGCGACTCGCCCTTGAGGTCGACGACGGTCGAGGGCGTCGCCTCGGCGAGGGGGTTGGGGAAGGGGCTGGTCTTCAGGCCGACCAGGTCGATGTAGTGCTGGAGGGCGGTGGAGGAGGGCGGGAAGCGCATCGCGCCCATCTCGGCGGTCAGGGACTCGTCGCAGCCGTCGAAGCCGACGGTCCGCAGCCGCCCGCCGATCTTGTCGGCCTCGTAGACGACGGGCTTGAGGCCCATCTTCATCAGTTCGTAGGCGGCGACGATGCCGGAGAGTCCGCCGCCGATGACCGCGACCTCGGTGCCGTGCTCGGTCGCGGGTATCTGGCCGAGACCCGCCGGGTGGGCGAGGAAGTCGTCGTACGCGTACGGGAAGTCCGGCCCGAACATGGTGATCGGCGGCTGCTGCTCGTCTGCGTGCTCGATCGCGTTGGGCACGGTGGACGTCATGGGGTACGGACTCCTTGCACAGGTGGAACGGGGGTGGGGCTCGGGGCTCGGACTCAGACGAGGGGCCCGTAGAGACCGGGTCGGCGGTCCTTCAGGTACGGGTTCGCCTCGCGGGAGGCGGCGAGGAAGGCCGGGTCGACGTCGGCGAGGACCAGCTCCTCGGCACGCCCGGCCCGGGCACGGGCGGTCCCGTCGGGTCCGGCCAGTGCGGACAGCCCGACGAACTCGAACTCGCCCTCCCGGCCGACGCGGTTGACGTACGCCACGTACATCTGGTTCTCGAAGGCCCGCACCGGCACGACGGACTCGGCGACGAACTGGAACGGGTGCATCTGCGCGGTCGGGACGAGCAGCAGGTCGGTGCCGGCCAGGGCGTGGGCGCGGACGTTCTCCGGGAACTCCACGTCGTAGCAGATCATCAGGCCGACGGTCACCCCGTCGAGCTCGGCCTGGACGACGGGCTGCTCGCCAGGTTTGAAGTGATCGCGCTCGAAGCAGCCGAAGAGGTGGGTCTTACGGTAGTTCGCCGCACGGGCGCCGTCGGCGGAGATCAGCTGGACGGAGTTGAAGACGCTCTCGCCGGCCCGCTCCGGGTAGCCGTAGGCGACGGCGAGGCCGTGGCGTCCGGCGATCTCCGCGACGGCGTCGGCGGAGTCGCCGTCGGCGGGCTCGGCGAGGACGGCGACGTCGTCGCCGATCGCGTACCCGGTCAGGAACAGCTCGGCGGTGACCAGCAGCCCGGCTCCCGCGGCGGCGGCCCGGCCCGCGGCCTCGTCGAGGACCTTGAGGTTCTCGGCGGTGGAGCCGGGCCGGCCGGAGCTCTGGAGCAGGGCGGTGCGCATGCGTGTTCCTCACCGGTGGGCGGGGGTCGGGGGGGCCAGATAGACGGTACGGTCGGCGGACTCGGCCGGACAAGAAGGACCTGTTGCGCGCCGGTGAGCGGATCGTTGCGTTCGCGGGGCACCCCACGGCGATTCGTTGCGCACCCCACGCACCCGGCCGCCCGCGGCCGCAGACGCCCCCGCCCAGCCACCCGTTCCCGCCCCGCCGCCCACCACCCCGGCCGCCCGCGCGTCCTCACCCCGCCCGCCGCCCTGGCCACCCGCCCGTCCTCACCCCGCCCGCCGCCCCGGCCACCCGCCCGTCCTCACCCGGCCTGCCACCCTGGCCACCCACGTGGCCTCACCCTGGCCACCCGCCCATCTTCGCCCCGCCTGCCGCCCCGGCCCCCTTGGCCACCCGCCCGTCCTCACCCCGCCCGCCGCCCCGGCCACCCGCCCGTCCTCACCCGGCCTGCCACCCTGGCCACCCGCGTGGCCTCACCCTGGCCACCCGCCCGTCCTCACCCCGCCTGCCGGCCCCGGCCGCCCGCGCGTCCTCACCCCGCCTGCCCCCGCACAAGCGCGACCGGTCCAGCAGCCCGGCATCGACCACCGGACGGCGAATGCCGGGCGGCGCCGACGGCGGGCGGCCCGGGCCTCGAAGCTCCGTAGACCGCCAGGCGACCGCCGTGAGGACCGCCGGACGACCGCCGGACGACAGCCGGGCGCCAGTCGGCAAGCCGATCGCCCTCTTCCCGTCGCCCGACGGGCCATCACGCGCTCACGCCCCGGCCGCACGGCCGGTTCCGCACGGCCGGTTCCGCACGGCCGGTTCCGCACGCCCGGCTCCTCCCCAGGGTGCAGACCGCGCCCGCCGTGCGGCGGAGGGCACTCGCCCCCGAGCGCGATGTGGTGGGAGCACGGCGCCGGGACAGTGGTGAGCGTTCAGTTCGCCAGTTTCCGCCGACGAGGGGACCGCCTTGAATCGCCGTACGATGACCGCCGCACTCTGCGCCGCACTGCTCCTCACCGCCGTCACGACGGGCGCCGCGGTCGCCTCCGGCCCTCACGAGGAGCGGCCGCCGAGAGAGGCCGCCGCGCTCACCGGCACCGCCGAGCTGTACCGGTCGGCCGGGGACGACATCACCTTCACCTTCGACGCGCATCTGGCGGCCGAGGACAACGACGACCCGCTCAGGGCCACCGGAACGTTCGAGTTCAGCCACTACGTGAACGGCGAGGGCGCCCGCGCGAAGGCCGACGTCGACTGCCTGCTGACCGGCGGTGACGTGGCCGTCGTCTCCGGTGTCATCACCGACTCCGACCTGCCCGGCGCCGAGGGCAAGCGGGTCGGCGTCACGGTCCACGACCAAGGCCGCCACGACCGTCTGGGCTACAGCTGGGCCGCGACGGGCAGCCCCGCGGAGGGCGCGGAGCTGCCCCGGTGCGTGTCCTCGGCGCCCTTCGAGAAGGTCAGGAAGGGAACCGGCGACTTCGAGGTCGTGCCCTGGCAGCCGCGGCTGTAGTCCGGGCGGCGGTGGCCAGCAGCAGCGCCGTCAGCAGATACGGCACCGCGGACAGGGCGAACGCGGTGCCGTGCCCCGTCACCGTGGCGGCCGCCCCGTACGCGCCGTAGGTGGCGAGGGTGCCCAGCTCGGTGCCGAGGCCGGCGACCGAGGTCAGAGTCGCCCGGCCGGTGTCCTGGATGCGCTGCTGGAGACGGGCGTCGGCCAGCACGGTCGCCAGCTGGAAGCCGCCGAAGGCCAGCGCGACCAGGACCAGGGCGGCCGGGGTGCCCGCCGCGGCGCCCACGGCCAGGGCGAGCGCCGAGCCGGTGAGCAGGGCGGCGAACCCGGTCGTGGTCAGGCGTTCGGCGGCACCGGCCAGCAGGCTGCCGGCCGTTGCCCCGGCCCAGATCACCAGCAGCAGCCAGGGGACGGTCTCCTGCGCCACGCCGGTGTCGTGCGCCAGCAGCGGCGTGTACTCGTCGAGCGCGCCCCACACCGCGGTCACGGCCGGTACGAGGAGCAGCGCGCCGCGCACGGACCGGTCGGTGCGGGCCTCCACCAGTCCGGCGCGCAGGGTCGCGGACCATCGGTCGCCGTCGGCGGACGGTGTGCGGTGCTCGGGGAACCGGGTGGCCACGACCGCCCCGGCCAGGCAGACCAGCACGCTCGCCGCGCCCACCGCCTCGTATCCGCCCCAGGCGAACACCGGCCCGGCCAGACCCATCGCGGTCATCGTCGACGCGATCCCGACCGCCCGCGCCCGGCCCATGACGCGGGCGTACCGGTCGGCCGCGCCGGCCCGGTCCAGCTCGTCGTAGACCAGCGCCTCCAGCGCCCCCGAGCCGAGCGCTCCCCCGGCGCCCCACAGCACGAAGCCGAGCGCGAAGGCGCCGTAGGAGGGCACGAGCACCCACAGGGCGAAGCCGGCGGCGGTGAGCAGCGGGCCCAGCACCAGCAGCAGCCGCCGGGAGACGGCGTCGGCCCAGGCGCCGGAGGGCACCTCCAGAACCACGCTGGTCAGCGACCACAGGGCGAACAGGGAGGACATCTGCCAGACGGACAGACCGGTGTCGCTGAACAGCAGCGCGTACACCGGGTACAGCAGGACGAACTCGTCGCAGAACGCGGAGCCGTACAGCGTGCGCGTCAGCCGCCGGGTGGCGGCGGTGGCGGGGGCACGCTCGGGTGAGAGAGTCATGAGGCCTTCCCGAGGGGGCGGATCGGACACCGGAGGTACGGCGTCCGAGGCGGCCCTCGGGAGGAGGCGCTGCTGGTGGATCAATGTCGCCAGGTCATGGCACCGATGCTAGACGGCACGCGGCCCGCTGCCCAGCGATTACCGGAGACGGCCCGACTTACGTGGGTGACCCCGACGAGAAGCGCCGCAGCAGCGGCGACAGCACCAGCACGGACCGGGTCCGCTCCACGAACGGCTCCCCAGCGATCCGCTCCAGGACCCGTTCGAAGTGCCGCATGTCGGAGGCGAAGACCTGGGCGACCGCGTCCGCGTCCCCGGTGACGGTGGACGCGGCCACGACCTCCTGGTAGCGCTCCAGGCCCCGCTGGATGGTCTCCGGCGAGGTGTTGCGGCGGCAGAAGATCTCGACGAACCCCTCGGTCTCCCAGCCGAGCGCGGCGGGGTCGACCCGGACGGTGAATCCGGTGATGGCTCCGGTGGCGCGCAGCCGGTCCACGCGCCGTTTGACGGCGGGCGCGGACAGGCCGACCGACTGCCCGATGTCCGCGTATGAGCGGCGGGCGTCCTCGGCGAGGGCGTGCACGATGCGTTCGTCGAGATCGTTCAGCACTGCGGGTCGTTCACTTCACTTCTGGAGCTACTGGAGCTACTGGAGCTATTGGGGCTACTGGTGCTACTGGAGCTACTGGGGCTTCTGGGCTTCTGGGGTGTCCTGCGTGGCCAGCCGGGAACGGCGGTGGCCGTACACGAAGTAGAACACGAGCCCGACGGCCATCCAGACACCGAAGACCACCCAGGTGACGGTGGACAGGCTGCCCATCATCCAGACGCAGAAGGCGAAGCCCAGCGCCGGCAGGACCGGTGCCAGCGGCACCCGGAAGGTGCGGTGCATGTCCGGACGGGTCCGGCGCAGCACCACTACGGCCACGTTGACCAGGGCGAAGGCGAAGAGCGTGCCGATGCTGGTGGCGTCGGCGAGCTGGCCGAGCGGGATCGCGGCGGCCAGGACGCCGCAGAACAGGGAGACGATCAGCGTGTTGGCCCGGGGCGCGCCGCTCTTGGGGTGGACCCGGGAGAACACCTTGGGCACGAGCCCGTCGCGGGACATGGCGAACAGGACGCGGGTCTGGCCGTAGAGCACGGTCAGGACGACGCTGGCGATGGCGACGACCGCGCAGAACGCCAGCAGGGTGCCCCAGAACTCCTGCCCGGTGACGTCGGTCATGATCTGGGCGAGGGAGGCCTCGGAGTCGGTGAAGGTCCGCCAGGGCCTGGCGCCGACGGCGACGGCCGCGACGAGGACGTACAGCACCGTGACGATGATCAGGGACAGCATGATCGCCCGGGGCAGGTCGCGCTGGGCGTTCTTGGCCTCCTCACCGGCGGTGGAGGCGGCGTCGAAGCCGATGTACGAGAAGAAGAGCGTCGCCCCGGCGGCGCTGACCCCGGCCATGCCGAGCGGCATGAAGTTCTCGTAGTTGCCGGAACGGAAGCCCTGCACGCCGATCGCGCAGAACAGCACCAGCGCGGCGATCTTGACGACGACCATGACGGTGTTGGCCCGGGCGGACTCGCGGGCACCGCCCAGCAGGAACGTCATGGCGAGGAGCACCACGATCAGCGCGGGCAGGTTGAAGATGCCGCCGTCGCCGGGCGGGGCCGACAGGGCGGCCGGGATGGTGACGCCGATGGTGCCGTCGAGGAGTTCGTTGAGGTACTCGCCCCAGCCGACGGCGACGGCGGCCACCGACACGCCGTACTCCAGGACCAGACACCAGCCGCAGATCCACGCGACCAGCTCGCCCATCGTCGCGTAGGCGTACGAGTAGGAGGACCCGGCGACCGGGATGGTGCCGGCCAGCTCGGCGTAGGACAGGGCTGAGAAGAGCGCCGTGAGGCCGGCGATGACGAAGGAGAGCGTGACGGCCGGGCCGGCCTTGGGGACGGCTTCGCCGAGGACGACGAAGATGCCGGTGCCGAGGGTGGCGCCGATGCTGATCATCGTGAGCTGCCACAGGCCGAGGGAGCGGCGCAGCGTGCCGCCCTCGCCCTGGCCGCCCTCGGCGACCAGGCGTTCCACGGGTTTGCGGCGCATGAGGCGCGCGGCCAGGCCCGGGGACGAGGGGGTGGCCGGTCCGTCGTGGTGCGGGGGTGCGCCTTGGTCGAGCACGCGTTGACTCCTTTGTCGCTGCCGGTCGCGCCCGTCGGTGTGAGCGGACGGGCTCGCGGCGGGCTCTGGAGCGGCGGGGACCGGCGGGCACGCTCGTGAAGAGCGGGAACCCACCGAGCGGAGTCCCCGCCACGCCACGTACAGCGCAGAACACTACGAGGGGTGCGGGCCCCCGGTAATGCAGCAACCTTGCGCGTCTCCGCACGATCGTTGCGTTCACCGGGGCGGGGCGCGTGTTCGTTGCGCGGAGGCTGCGGAGCGTTGTGCCCCAGGGTCGGCGGGCCGTGGATCGGACCTGGTCAGCGGCCGTCCGGCTCGCCCGCGATCGCCCGTGCCTCAGCCGCGTCCGCCGCGTCGAAACCGATCTCTCCGGGCCGGTCGCGCGCGGCCTCCTGGGCGTCGATCCAGCGCAGGTGCGCCTCCCAGGCGGCCTGCTTGCTGGTGCCCAGCGCGGCCCCGATCTGCGACCAGGAGGCACCGGCCTCCCGGGCCGTCCGGACGGTGAGCTGGCGCCCGTAGGCCGCCTTGCGGGCCACCACCTCGCTCAGCGCGAGCAGTTCGAGGAGCTGGGTGCGGTCGAGGGCCTCCTCGTCGCTCCCGTCCCCGGCCAGGGACTCGCGGGTGCGCAACTCGTCGAGGCGGGCCACGGCGGTCAGCAGGGTGTGCTGCGGCTCGATGCTCTGCGGTGTCGTCATGCGTCCAGCGTCGCGTCAGGGTGGCTTGACGTCAAGCCTCCCTGACGACGCTCGGACTGGGGTGCTGCTCAGCTCCAGCTGGCGTGCAGCGGCTTGCCCTCGGCGTAGCCGGCGGCGCTCTGGATGCCGACGACGGCCTTCTCGGCGAACTCCTCCAGGGAGGCGGCACCGGCGTAGGTGCAGGAGGAGCGGACGCCCGCGATGATCGAGTCGATGAGGTCCTCGACGCCCGGGCGGGTCGGGTCGAGGAACATCCGGGAGGTGGAGATGCCCTCCTCGAACAGCGCCTTGCGGGCCCGGTCGTAGGCCGACTCCTCGGAGGTGCGGTTGCGCACCGCGCGCGCGGAGGCCATGCCGAACGACTCCTTGTAGGGGCGGCCGTTGGCATCGTGCTGGAGGTCGCCCGGGGACTCGTAGGTGCCCGCGAACCAGGAGCCGACCATCACGTTGGACGCGCCGGCCGCGAGGGCCATCGCGACGTCGCGCGGGTGGCGGATGCCGCCGTCGGCCCACACGTGCTTGCCGTACTTCTTCGCCTCGGCGGCGCACTCCAGGACCGCGGAGAACTGCGGCCTGCCGACGCCGGTCATCATGCGGGTGGTGCACATGGCACCGGGTCCGACGCCGACCTTGATGATGTCGGCGCCCGCCTCGATCAGGTCGCGCACGCCCTCGGCGGAGACGATGTTGCCCGCGACGATCGGGACCTGCGGGTCGAGGTCGCGCACCACCTTGACGGCGCCGATCATCGACTCCTGGTGGCCGTGCGCGGTGTCGATGACGAGGGTGTCCACGCCCGCGTCCAGCAGCTGCTTGGCCTTGCCCGCCACGTCGCCGTTGATACCGACGGCGGCGGCGATGCGGAGCCTGCCCTTCGCGTCGACGGCCGGGGTGTAGAGGGTGGCGCGCAGGGCGCCCTTGCGGGTCAGGATGCCGGCGAGGCGGCCGTCCTTGTCGACGGCGGGCGCGTAGCGCCGGTTGGCGGCGTCGAGGGTGTTGAAGGCCTCGCGCGGGTCCAGGTCCGCGTCGATGAGGATCAGGTCCTTGGACATGACCTCTTCGAGCTGGGTGAAGCGGTCCACACCGGTCAGGTCGGTGTCGGTGACCACGCCGATCGGCTTGTGGTCCTCGTCGACGACGACGCCGGCGTTGTGCGCGCGCTTGGGCAGCAGGGACAGCGCGTCGGCGACGGTCTGGTGCGGGGCCAGCACGATCGGGGTGTCCAGGACGTGGTGGCGGCCCTTCACCCAGGAGACGACGTCGGTGACGACCTCGATCGGGATGTCCTGCGGGATGACCACCAGGCCGCCGCGCCGGGCCATCGTCTCGGCCATACGGCGGCCCGCGATGGCGGTCATGTTGGCGACGACGAGCGGGATGGTGGTGCCCGTGCCGTCCGGGGAGCCGAGGTCCACGCCCTGCCGGGAGCCCACGGCGGAGCGGCTCGGCACCATGAACACGTCGTCGTACGTCAGGTCGTACGAGGGCTGGATGTCATTCAGGAAACGCACGTGCTGCACATCCCAGTCGATCAGAGGTCGCCCCCGGACAGGTCAGCCAGGGGGAAAGAGCACGTACTTCATTCTCCCACGGCTGGTGGCCGACAACCCCCGGGCAGATCATCCAGGCTGGTCAGCGACCCTCTTGGAGGATCCTCCAGGGCCGAGGGTCACGAAAAGCCCCGGCCCGCGGTCCGTCGCCTCGGCGAAGACCTCCTCGGCGACGGACCACTCGTCCGGCCGCGCCTCGGCGTACTCCCGCCAGCCCCGCACGACGAGGACCAGGCCCCGGTCCGCCGCGCCCTCGGGCCAGACGGAGGGGTCGGCGAGGGAGTCGGCGAGCGCGTCCCAGTTCCGGCCGAACCAGTCGGGCAGCGCCAGGTCACGGGCGCAGCGGTCCATCAGGCCCGCCTTGTCCGTGACCCCGTCGAGGTCCAGCGTGACCATGATCCGTCCCGCGGGGTCCTCGTTCATGTCGCGCCCTTCTCCTTCTCCTGATCGCCTGATCGCCAGATCGCCAGATCGCCAGATCGTCCGAGCGCCTGATCGTCCGACCGCCTGATCGCCTGATCCGTCGTCAGATGCCGTCCGGGTCCGTCCGGTTGAGCGTCGACTTCGGCGTCGAGCCCACCGTCATCAGGTAGTCAGCGGCCGACGTGTCCGTCACCAGGCTGGTGACAAGACCGGAGCGCAGCACCGCGTCGATGGCCGCCGCCTTGCGCGCCCCTCCCGCGATCGCCACGACCTCGGGGATACGGCGGAGCTGGTCGGCCTTGACCGTGATGCACCGCTCCCCCAGGTCCCGGCCGACCCGGCGCCCCTCGGCGTCGAAGAGGTGCGCGGACATCTCGGCGGCGACACCGAGCGAGGCGTAGTGCGCGCGCTCCTCGTCGCTGAGCATGTCGTGCACCGTCGAGATGCCGGGCTCCCAGGAGCCGATGGAGACGCAGGCGACCGTGACCTTGTCGAAGTACTCGAAGGCCCGGGCGATCCCGGTCTGGTGGCGCAGCGCCTGTGCGGTCGCCGCGTCCGGCAGCAGCATCGGCGCGTAGATGGGGTGGGCGTCGCCGCCCGAAACCTGGGCGGCGCGGCGCACGGCCTCGACCGAGCCGCGCTCGGCGGTCCCGGCGTCGTACACGCCCGTCAGCTGCACCACCGTGCACGGCGGCAGCTTGTCGAGCGCCGCCGCCATGTGGATGGTGGACCGGCCCCAGGCCAAGCCCAGCACATCACCCTCGTTGACCAGCTCGCCGAGCAGGTCGGCGGCCACCTCTCCCAGGTTCTCCGGGTCGGGCGTCTCCTCGGCATCGGCCGGGGACTCCACCACGACGGCGTGCCTGAGCCCGTAGCGGGCCCGCAGGGCATCCGAGCGCTCGGCGTCCAGCTCGGCCGGCACCCGGATCTCGATTCGTACAAGGTCTCTCTCAAGGGCGGTCTCGAGGACCCTGGCCACCTTGAAGCGGCTGACGCCGAACTCCTCCGCGATCTGGATCTTGGACTTGCCCTCAAGGTAGAAGCGGCGGGCCATGGCCGCCGCCTGGACCAGCTCAGCGGGTCCCATCCGCATGGCTGAACGGCCCGCCGACATACCCGACACGGCGATCTCCTCACTGCTGTTCACACTCTGGATACGCCGTTCATCCTTGCAGATTCGGCGCACTTGATCAGCCCTGATGGGAGCCGTTCACGTTCTGTTCCTCAGTGGTCGCACGCCCAGGACGCCTTGGCGGTCGCCGCCTCGGCCTGCGTGCGCAATGCACGTACCGCCTCGGCCGGGTCGGACGCCCCGTACACGGCGGAACCCGCGACGAAGACGTCGGCGCCGGCCTCGGCGCACCGCTCGATCGTCGATGCCGACACCCCGCCGTCGACCTGGAGCCACAGCTCCAGACCGTGCTTCTTGATCAACTCACGGGTGCGCCGGATCTTCGGGAGCATGATGTCGAGGAACGCCTGCCCGCCGAAGCCCGGTTCAACCGTCATGATCAGCAACATGTCGAGTTCCGGGAGCAGATCCTCGTACGGCTCGATGGGCGTCGCCGGCCGCAGCGCCATGGACGCGCGGGCGCCCTTGGCCCGGATCTCCCGGGCGAGCCGCACCGGCGCGGCGGCCGCCTCGACGTGGAAGGTGACGGAACCGGCGCCCGCCTCCACGTACTGGGGCGCCCAGCGGTCGGGGGCCTCGATCATCAGGTGGCAGTCCAGCGGGGTGTCCGTCGCCCTGGCCAGGGACTCCACGACCGGCACGCCGAGCGTGAGGTTGGGGACGAAATGGTTGTCCATGACGTCGACGTGGAGCCAGTCGGCTCCCCCGACCGCCTTGGCCTCGTCCGCGAGGCGGGCGAAGTCGGCGGAAAGGATGCTGGGGTTGATCTGCGCGGCCATGCCCCAAGACTGCCATGCCCTGCGGGGGCGGGGCGGGACGGGTCCCCGGGGGACGCGGTTGTCTTCGCGGTGCGGGTGGTTCGTGGTTGCTCGCGCAGTTCCCCGCGCCCCTTTGGGGCGCGTTACGCGGTGCGGCGGATCAGAGCGAGGTACATGGCGTCCGTGCCGTGCAGGTGGGGCCACAGCTGTACGTCGGGGCCCTCGCCGAGGTCAGGGACGTCCGGAAGAAGGGGGCGGGCGTCGAAGAGTTCCGCGTCGGGGAACTGCTTGAGGACGTCCGCGACCACGGCCCTGGTCTCCGCGAGGTGCGGGGAGCAGGTCGCGTAGCCGACGACGCCGCCGACCCGTACGGCCTCCAGGGCGCTGCGCAGCAGCCCGCGCTGGAGCGGGGCGAAGCCGTCCAGGTCCTCGGGACGGCGCCGCCAGCGCGCCTCGGGGCGGCGGCGCAGGGCGCCGAGCCCGGTGCAGGGCACGTCGACCAGGACGCGGTCGAAGCCGCCGGGCCGCCACGCCGGGCGGGTGCCGTCGGCCGCGATGACCTGGTAGGGCCCCGGATTTCCGTCCAGTGCCTTGGCCACCAGACCGGCCCGGTGCGGCTGCTTCTCGGAGGCGAGCAGGAAGGCGCCGCGCTCGGCGGCCAGGGCGCCCAGGAGCGCGGCCTTGCCGCCCGGCCCGGCGCACCCGTCCAGCCAGCGCCGGTCCGGCCCGTCCAGGGGCGCGTTCGCCAGCGCGAGCGCGACAAGCTGGCTGCCCTCGTCCTGCACGCCGGCCCGGTTCTCCCGTACGGCGTCGACGGCCCCGGGCTCGCCGCCCTCGCTCAGCCGCACCGCGTACGGCGACCAGCGCCCCGGTACGGCGGCCTCCTCGCCCAGCAGCTCGTCGGCCGTGGCCCGTCCGGGGCGGGCGACGAGGGTGACCTCGGGCCGCTCGTTGTCCGCGGCCAGCAGTTCCTCGATGCCGGCCCGGCCGCCGCCGAGGGAGTCCCACAGCGCGGAGACGACCCAGCGCGGATGCGAGTGGACGACGGCGAGGTGGTCCTCGGGGTCCTCGTCGTAGGGCGGGGCGACCCGCTCCAGCCACCCGTCGAGATCGTCCCGCGCGACCTTGCGCAGCACGGCGTTGACGAACTTGGCCCGCCCGTCGCCGAGCACGACCCGCGCCAACTCCACGGTGGCGGACACGGCGGCGTGGCTCGGGATCCGCGTCCCGAGCAGCTGGTGGACGCCGAGACCGAGCACGTCCAGCACCGGCGGGTCGACCTCCCGCAGCGGCCGGTCGACGCAGTCGGCGATGATCGCGTCGTACGTCCCCTGTCGGCGCAGCGTCCCGTACACCAGCTCGGTGGCGAGGGCCGCGTCCCGGGCGTCGAAGTTCTCGGGCCCCTCCTTCTCCCGGGCCTTGCGCAGCAGCGGCGGCAGAACGAGGTTGGCGTACGCGTCCCGCTCGTCGACGGCCCTGAGCGCCTCGAAGGCGAGGATGCGGACGGGGTCCTTCTGGGGCCTGCGGTACGGCTTGCCGGGCTTACGGGGACGACGGGGCTGCTCGCTCACGAAAAAGGTGCTCCGGGTGTGGGATGAAGTGAGCTCACCAGCGTACTTCGGACCGGTGAACGGTGGCTGCGGAGGCGCAGGTCAGTCGCCGAGCGACTCGCCCTCGGCGATCCGCACGCCGCGCGCCCAGTCCGCGGCCCGCATCGGCTTCTTGCCCTGAGCCTGCACCCACACCAGCTCGACGGCGTACGAGCCGGTGCCGACGTGCACGTTGTTCTTGCCGGCGGCGAGCTGCCCCGGGGCGAGATCCGTCCGGTCGGGCACGGGCAGGGCCTGTACGAGCTTGAGCCGCTCGCCCCGGAAGGTGGTCCAGGCGCCGGGGGCCGGGGTGCAGCCGCGCACCACCCGGTCCACACGCAGCGCCGGGGCGGCCCAGTCGACCCGTGCGTCCTCGACGGTGATCTTCGGGGCGAGGGTGACGCCGTCGGCCGGCTGCGGTACGGCCTTCAGGCTGCCGTCCTCGATGCCGTCCATGGTGGCGGCGAGCAGCCCGGAGCCGGCGAAGGCGAGCCGGGTCAGCAGGTCGCCGCTGGTGTCGGTGGGCCGGATGGTCTCGGTGACCGTCCCGTACACGGGGCCGGAGTCGAGGCCCTCCTCGATCAGGAAGGTGGACGCGCCGGTGATCTCGTCGCCCGCCATGAGCGCGTGCTGCACGGGCGCTGCTCCGCGCCAGGAGGGCAGCAGCGAGAAGTGCAGGTTGACCCAGCCTCGGGCGGGCACGTCGAGGGCGACGCGGGGCAGCAGGGCACCGTAGGCGACGACGGGGCAGCAGTCGGGCGCGATCTCGCGCAGCCGCTCCAGGAACTCCGGGTCGCGCGGTTTCGCGGGCTTGAGCACCTCGATCCCGGCCTCCTCCGCACGCTCGGCCACGGGAGAGGCGACCAGTCGGCGCCCGCGCCCGGCCGGAGCGTCGGGCCGCGTGACGACGGCGGCCACCTCGTGGCGCCCGGAGGCGATCAGTGCGTCCAGGGCGGGAACGGCGACCTCGGGGGTACCGGCGAAGACGAGCTTCATGGGTGGGACGAGCCTCTCGGGCGGGGCGGATGTCGGGCAGCGCCCCAGTCTACGAGCCCACCCCCGGACGGACAGCCGCCGACGGCGACGCACCCCCACGGCAGACGTCCGCCTCTCGACCGACTGGAAACGGGTGGTGCGCGGGTGGGAAAGAACACCGCCGACGGCCGAAGGCCAAGGCGCACGCCCGGCGAAAACAGGCGCACGCATATGCCGCCACGCCCCCACCCCGTGACCACCGGAGCGCCCACGCGTTGGTCAAGGAAGAGTTGACCACCGGACCGCCCGCGCGGCCCGATTCCTTTCAACGCCGGTTCGAGAGGCTTGTTCATGGCCGACCACGCAACCCACGACGCCCAGGCTCGGGCCAGCCTGCACTTGCTGGTGCGGGACATCGAGCGGGTCCGCCGGCAGGTGGACGCACTGCGCACCCTCACCGCCCAGTTGGGCAACGTCTACCGCCCGCGCCGCTCCGGCCCCTCCACGGGCTTCGTCGTCTACGGGCGGGCCCCCGCCCCGACGGTCCGTCTCGCCCAGGAGCTGCGGGACAGCGTCGAGACCCTGGTCACGGCCGCGGTGGACTTCGACCGTTCGCTCGGCTTCTCGTGGGACGCGGTGGGCTCCGCACTCGGCGTCACCAAGCAGGCGGTGCACCGCCGCTACGGCTCCCGCCGCGCCGCGACCCAGGCGGCCTCCGCCACCGAGACCCCCGAGCACGCACCGGAACCGACGGGCACCCACCCGGTCAACGTGGGCTCCGGCCTCCCCACCGTGCCCACGGTCCCGGCCGCCCGCTCCCTGCCGACCCAGCCGACGGCGGGCAGCCCGGTCCTGCGCGACGACGTCCGGCCGACGGCCTTCCCCGGCCCGCGCAACGGCTAGCCGCAACGGCTGAGCCACGACGGCTCACCGGCCCGCTGTCCGCCCGGTTCACGCGGGAGGACAGCGGGTTCTTGTGTGTACGCCTCCGCCTACGCCGTCACCCGATGTCGGGCGGATCGATCCGCACCCACACCGCCGCGTCGCTCCCCCGCGCCATCCGCGCCGCCTGAGCGGCCTTCAGCGCACCGGCCAGCGCCGCCCCGCGCCCCGGCGGCACCCGGACCAGCGCCCGCTCCCAGTGCTCCTCGGGCGGCGGCGAGCCCACCCGCCGTGGACGCCCCGCGGCCGTGACCGGCAGCGGCACCGGACCCAGCACCTCGGCCTCGGGCGGCAGCTCGACCGCGCGCAGGAAGTCGGCCACCGCCTCCGCCGGCCCCGCCACGGCCGCCATCCGCGACACCGGCGGAAAGCCCAGCTCGGCCCGCTCGGCCAGTTCCCGCACCGCATGGCCGACGGGGTCCCAGCGCACCAGCGCCTGCACCGGCCGCAGGGTCGGCTCGGCGACCGCGACGACGGTGCCTCCGGCACTCTGCGGGCGCACCAGCGCGGAGGCGGCCAGCCAGCGCCGCAGCGCGTCCTCACCGGCGCGCAGGTCGGGCCGCCCGAGCATCGCCCAGCCGTCGAGCAGCAGGGCCGCCGCGTAGCCGCCCTCGGCGACGGGTTCGGCCCCCGGAGTGCTGACGACCAGCGCGGGCGTCTCCGGCACGGTGTCCAGCACCTGCTCGCGCCCCGAGGTGCGCACCGGCACCGCCGGGAACGCCCGCCCCAGTTCCTCGGCGGTGCGGCGCGCCCCCACGATCTGGGCGCGCAACCGGAACGCCCCGCACTCCGGGCAGTGCCACCCGCCCTCCTCCCGCCCGCACCAGCCGCACCGCAGCGCGGCCCCGGACTCCTGCCCCTCCAGCGGCCCCGAGCAGTGCCGGCATCGCGCGGGCGTCCGGCACGCGGCGCACGCCATCCGCGGAACGTACCCCCGCCGGGGCACCTGCACGAGCACCGGTCCGTGCCGCAGCCCGTCCCTGACGGCCTGCCAGGCGAGGGTCGGCAGCCGAGCGGCGCGGGCGGCCTCGTCCCGGGCCAGGTCCTGGTCCCCCACGGTCCGCACCAGCGGGGCGGCGGCCCGCACCTGCTCCCGCGCGGCGACCAGCGGCCGGGCCCAGCCGGTCTCCACGAGCTGGGCGGCCTCCACGGTGCAGCTCCAGCCCCCCAGCAGGAAGGCGCACCTGTCCTGGGCGGCGCGCAGCAGCAGCACCTCGCGAGCGTGCGGCTGCGGGGCGTGCGGCTCGCTGTGGCTGTCGTCGCCGTCGTCCCAGAGGGCGACAAGACCCAGGTCCCGCACCGGCGCGAACATGGCTGCGCGGGTCCCGACGACGGCCCGTACGGTCCCTCGGCGCACCGCGAGCCACTGCGCGTACCGCTTCTCGGGTCCGGCGTCGGCGGTGAGCACCGCGTGCCGTCCCTCGCCCAGCAGGGCGGTCAGCGCGGCGTCGGCGCGGGCGACGGCCCTCCCGTCCGGCAGGACGACGAGGGCGCCCCGGCCGGAGGCCAGCGTCGCCGCCACTGCCCGCGCCAGCTCCTCGCTCCACCGCGGACCTGGCAACGCGTTCCACACCGCGCGCGGCGCACCCCCCGAGGCGAGGGCCGCCACGAACGCGGCCCCCTGCTCGTACCGCGTCCAGGACCCCGGCTCGGGCACCGGCGGCGGGGGCAGCGGATCGGGCGACGTCCGCTTCTCGGCGCGCGCGTTGCGCGGCGGTACGGCGAGCTGCAGCACGTCGGCGAGGCTGCCCGCGTACCGGTCGGCGACCGCCCGCGCGAGTCCGAGCAGTTCCTCGTCGAGCACCCGCTCGGGCGAGACGACCTGGGCCAGCGCGGCGAGGGGGCCCGAGTACTCGGACTCGGCGAGCCGCTCGACGAGGAAGCCGTCGATGAGCCCCCCGCCCTCGCGCCGCCCGTCCCGCACCCGGTGCCGCCCGGCGCCGAACCGCACCCGCACCCGCACGCCGGGCTGGGCGTCGGCGTCGAGCTCCTCGGGCACGGCGTAGTCGAAGTACCTGTCGAGGTGGAGTACGCCCTTGTCGACGAGGACCCGGGCGACGGGCAGTTCCTTGGCGAGCGCCGCTCCGCGCCAGGTCCGCGGCTTGGCCCGCGGCGCCTTCGCCTCGCGCACGCTCTCCCGGATGAGCGCGAGCTGTTCGGGCGGCGCGTCCTGAGCGCCACCGCCCGCCGGTTCGTTCTCGCTGCTCACGCCTGCATTCCTACCAAAGACCACTGACAAACGACGACGCCGAACGACGGCGCCGAACGACGGCACCCGGGCGCACACCGCTGCGCCGCGCACCTGCCCTGCCCGCGCGCGGACACGCCGAGGCCCGGCGTCCCCACCGGGGACACCGGGCCTCGCGACGTGCCGTCGGCCGTCAGGCGGAGCGCTCGGGCGCCTTACAGCCCCGCCGCCTGCCGCAGCGCATCCACGCGGTCCGTGCGCTCCCAGGTGAAGTCGGCAAGCTCGCGGCCGAAGTGGCCGTACGCCGCGGTCTGGGCGTAGATCGGGCGGAGCAGGTCGAGGTCACGGATGATGGCGGCCGGACGGAGGTCGAAGACCTCGTCGATCGCCTTCTCGATCTTCTCGGTGTCGATCTTGGCGGTGCCGAAGGTCTCCACGAAGAGACCGACCGGCTCGGCCTTGCCGATGGCGTAGGCGACCTGGACCTCGCAGCGGGCGGCGAGGCCCGCGGCGACGACGTTCTTGGCGACCCAGCGCATCGCGTACGCGGCGGAGCGGTCGACCTTGGACGGGTCCTTGCCGGAGAAGGCGCCGCCGCCGTGGCGGGCCATGCCGCCGTAGGTGTCGATGATGATCTTGCGGCCGGTCAGGCCGGCGTCGCCCATCGGGCCGCCGATCTCGAAGCGGCCGGTCGGGTTGACCAGGAGACGGTAGTTCTCCGTGTCGAGCTTGATGCCGTCCTCGAGCAGCGCCTTGAGCTCCGGCTCGACGACGAATTCCTTGATGTCGGGAGCCAGCAGGGACTCCAGGTCGATGTCGCTCGCGTGCTGGGAGGAGACGACGACCGTGTCGAGGCGGACGGCCTTGTCGCCGTCGTACTCGATGGTGACCTGCGTCTTGCCGTCCGGGCGCAGGTAGGGGATCGTGCCGTTCTTGCGGACGTCCGACAGGCGCTTGGACAGGCGGTGCGCCAGGAAGACCGGGAGCGGCATCAGGGTCGGCGTCTCGTCGGACGCGTAGCCGAACATGAGGCCCTGGTCACCGGCGCCCTGCCGGTCCAGCTCGTCCTCATCGCCCTCGACCCGGTTCTCATAGGCCGTGTCGACGCCCTGCGCGATGTCCGGGGACTGGGCGCCGATCGAGACCGAGACACCGCAGGAGGCGCCGTCGAAGCCCTTCTTCGAGGAGTCGTAGCCGATCTCCAGGATCTTGCCGCGGACCAGCGTGGCGATGTCCGCGTAGGCCTTGGTCGTCACCTCGCCGGCCACGTGCACCAGACCGGTGGTGATCAGGGTTTCGACGGCGACCCGGGAAGTCGGGTCCTCACGCAGTAGCGCGTCGAGAATCGTGTCGCTGATCTGGTCAGCGATCTTGTCGGGGTGACCTTCGGTCACGGACTCCGAGGTGAACAGGCGACGGGACACAACGCTCCCTGGGGTTGCAGCGGCTGCTGGCTGATCATTGGTGGACGGCACGGGGAGCTGCACCCGGCGACGTCCGAGAACAGTTTATCGGTCGCGCTCTGCCGCGGACCCACCCGTCTCAGCTCTCGGGAGGGCTGTGACCTGCGGCACGGGCATTCTGCCTGGAACGAAGCACCCTTGGCCAGGGCCGCCACGCTCGAATGCGAGCGGTTCACGAGCCGGGTGAAGTGAATGAGTCATTCAGCCGAGCCGTTCCACCACGAGGTCCCACACCGTCTCGGCCAGGGCTTCCTTGGGGCCGTGCGCCACCGGAGTCTCGCTGCCGTCGGCGCCGAGGACCACGGCCTCGTTCTCCTCGGACCCGAAGGTCTTGCGCTCCCCCACCTCGTTGACCACGAGGAGGTCGCAGCCCTTGCGCTTCAGCTTCGCCCGGCCGTTGGCGAGGACGTCGTCGGTCTCGGCCGCGAAGCCGACGACCAGCTGCCCGGAGCGGGCCCGGCCCGTGGAGATCTCCGCGAGGATGTCCGGGTTGCGCACCAGGGTGATCGGCGCGGGTTCCTGGTCGTCCTTCTTCTTGATCTTCCCGGCGGCGTACACAGCCGGCCGGAAGTCCGCGACCGCCGCGGCCATGACGACGGCGTCGGCGTCCGCCGCGGCGCGCAGCATCGCCTCGCGCAGCTCCACGGCCGTGCCCACCGGGACCACGTCCACGCCGGCCGGATCCGGCAGCGACGCGTTCGCCGCGACCAGCGTGACGCGGGCGCCCCGGGCGGCGGCGGTGCGGGCGAGGGCGTAGCCCTGCTTGCCGGAGGAGCGGTTGCCGAGGAAGCGGACCGGGTCGAGGGGCTCCCGGGTGCCGCCGGCGCTGACGACGACGTGCCGTCCGGCGAGGTCCGGCTCGCGCACGCCGCGGGCGAGCACCCGGCGGCAGACCTCGAAGATCTCGCCCGGGTCGGGCAGCCGGCCCTTGCCGGTGTCGACGCCGGTGAGGCGGCCGACGGCCGGTTCGATCACGAGGGCACCGCGGCGGCGCAGCGTCGCCACGTTCTCCTGGGTGGCCGGGTGCTCCCACATCTCGGTGTGCATGGCGGGGGCGAAGACGACCGGGCAGCGGGCCGTGAGCAGTGTGTTGGTGAGGAGGTCGTCGGCGAGGCCGTGGGCGGCCTTGGCGAGCATGTCGGCGGTGGCCGGGGCGACGACGACCAGGTCGGCGTGCTGACCGATGCGCACGTGCGGGACCTGGTGGACGTCGTCCCACACCTCGGTCGACACGGGATTGCCGGACAGCGCGGACCAGGTGGCGGCGCCGACGAAGTGCAGCGCGGAGGCGGTGGGGACGACCCGGACCTCGTGTCCCGACTCCGTGAACCTGCGCAGCAGCTCACAGGCCTTGTACGCGGCGATGCCGCCGCTGACCCCCACAACGACCTTGGGCTTGTCCACCGTCTGCTCCCCGTCTCCCCGGCTCGGATGTCGCGTACGACCCATCACACACCACAGGCCCGGCAGACGGACTGCCGGGCCTGTGGAAAAGTCAGCTTCAGGCTGAAAATACTACCGCCGATACTGTCGGCACTACTGCGCCGGACCCTCGATGGCCTCGGAGGTCAGCAGCCCCGCGTTGATCTCGCGCAGGGCGATCGAGAGCGGCTTCTCGTGCACGTGGGTGTCCACGAGGGGACCCACGTACTCGAGGAGGCCCTCGCCGAGCTGCGAGTAGTACGCGTTGATCTGGCGGGCCCGCTTGGCCGCGTAGATCACGAGGCTGTACTTCGAGTCCGTGGCCTCGAGGAGCTCGTCGATCGGCGGGTTGATGATGCCCTCGGGCGCGGAGATGGAAGAGGACACGCTCTACCTTCCGATGGATGGGAAAGATGAAGTCGGGATGTTCGCAGGGTGACCAGTAACGATCACACGACGTTCGTCAAGGCTAGCAGCTCGCGCGCCACATCCTCGACGGAGGTGTTGACCAGGGTCTGGTCGAACTCCGGCTCGGCCGCCAGCTCGACCTTGGCCACGGCGAGGCGGCGCTCGATCACTTCCGGCGGCTCGGTGCCCCGGCCGGTGAGCCTGCGCACCAGCTCTTCCCAGGAGGGCGGGGCCAGGAACACCAGCTGGGCCTCGGGCATGGACTCGCGGACCTGCCGCGCGCCCTGGAGGTCGATCTCCAGGAGCACCGGCTCACCGGCCTCCAGGCGCTCCAGTACGGCCGCACGCGGTGTGCCGTAGCGGTTGCCGGCGAACTCGGCCCACTCCAGCAGCTCACCGTTGGCGATCAGCTTGTCCATCTCCTCGTCGGTGACGAAGAAGTAGTGGACACCGTGCTGCTCGCCGGGGCGGGGCCTGCGGGTCGTCGCCGAGACCGACAGCCAGACCTCGGGGTGTTCCTTGCGCATATGAGCGACGACCGTGCTCTTGCCGACCCCCGAGGGGCCGGAGAGCACGGTCAGCCGCGGACGTGCGTCCGGGGGTACGGGGGACGTCCCCCGGGGTGTTGCAGCCATGCAGCGATTATTCCAGCAATCCCGGAGTGGTCCGGACTCAGCTGCCGGTGCTGCCGAACTCGCGCTCCAGGGAGGCGATCTGGTTGGAACCGAGCCCGCGCACACGGCGGCTCTCGGAGATACCCAGTCGCTCCATGATCTGCTTGGCGCGGACCTTGCCCACGCCCGGCAGGGACTCGAGGAGGGCGGAGACCTTCATCTTGCCGATGACGTCGTTCTCCTGGCCCTGCTTGATGACCTCGTGGAGGGAGGCGCCGGAGTGCTTGAGTCGATTCTTGACCTCGGCCCGCTCCCGGCGAGCCGCGGCGGCCTTTTCGAGCGCGGCTGCGCGCTGTTCAGGGGTAAGGGGCGGAAGAGCCACGCCTACGTCACCTCGGATGTCGAACTGTCGGATACGGACCGGTGAGGAACCTAGTCGCCCCACACCTGGGGAGCTACGAGCAACACGCTTGCCCGTTGACTCTTCCCGGAGACTAGCGTCCAAGTCCTCAAGAGTCAGCGAGAACAGCGGAAAAGTCCTGGTCAGCCTCCGTCAGGACGGACATATAGGACATACTGCCTCGGATTTGAGGATGTATCCAGAGTCAGGACGCCGTGACCGCGGTCCTGATCTCCTCCGCGAAACGGTCCGCGGCCTTCCGCAACGCGGCCGCATCGGGGCCGTGACGAAGCACACCCCGGCTGACGTTCGGAACGACGTTGCGCACCGCGGCGCCGAAGACCCGTGGCAGATCCGCGGGGGTGGCTCCCTGGGCGCCGATGCCGGGTGCGAGGAGCGGGCCGTTGATGCCCAGGTCGTACGACGACAGGTCGCCGAGGGTGGCGCCTACCACCGCGCCGAAGGACCCCAGGGGCTCCTCCCCTGCGTTCTCGGCGGCCAGGTGCGCCAGCACCGTTGCCCCGACGCTCCGCCCGTCGGCCCGGACCGCGTGCTGGACCTCGCCGCCCTCCGGGTTGGAGGTCAGCGCCAGCACGAACAGGCCCGCACCGCTCTCGCGCGCCATGTCGACGGCCGGCCTCAGGGACCCGTAGCCGAGGTACGGCGAGACGGTCAGCGCGTCCGAGAACAGCGGGGCGCCCTTGCGCAGGAACGACTCGGCGTACGCGGCCATGGTCGAGCCGATGTCGCCGCGCTTGGCGTCCATGACGACCAGGGCGCCGGCCGCCCGCGCCTCTTCGACCGACTTCTCCAGTACGGCGACGCCGCGCGAACCGAAGCGCTCGAAGAAGGCGCTCTGCGGCTTGAGCACGGCGACCCGGTCGGCCACCGCCTCCACGACGGTGCGGCTGAAGCGCTCCAGGCCGGCCACGTCGTCGTTCAGACCCCACTCGGCGAGCAGGGAGGCGTGCGGGTCGATGCCGACGCACAGCGGCCCGCGCTCGTCCATCGCGCGGCGCAGCCGGGCGCCGAAGGGTTCGAGTACCGTCATGCGTTCGTCCTGACGTCGGCGCCGACCGCGTCGGCGAGGGTGGCGTGCGGGCTCTGCCGCAGGCGGGCGGCGAGCCCCTTGTGGATCGCGCGGCCCCAGAAGGGACCCTCGTAGATGAACGCGCTGTAGCCCTGGACCAGCGTGGCCCCGGCCAGGATGCGCTGCCAGGCGTCCTCGGCGGTCTCGACGCCACCGACGCCCACCAGAGTGATCCGGTCGCCCACGCGCGCGTAGAGGCGGCGCAGCACCTCCAGGGAGCGCTCCTTGAGCGGTGCGCCGGACAGGCCGCCGGTCTCCCGGACGAGCACCGGCGAGGACGTCAGCCCGAGTCCCTCGCGCGCGATGGTGGTGTTGGTGGCGATGATCCCGTCCAGGCCCAGCTCCACGGCCAGGTCGGCGACCGCGTCGACGTCCTCGTCGGCGAGGTCGGGCGCGATCTTGACCAGAAGCGGGACGCGCCGCGCGGTGACGGCGCGGTCGGCGGCCTCGCGGACGGCGCTCAGGAGCGGACGCAGGTGATCCACCGCCTGGAGGTTGCGCAGTCCGGGCGTGTTCGGGGAGGAGACGTTGACGACGAGGTAGTCGGCGTGCGGGGCGAGGCGCTCGGCGGACTTCACGTAGTCGCCGACGGCCTCCTCCTCCGGGACGACCTTCGTCTTGCCGATGTTGACGCCGACGACGGTCCGGACGACGGGCGTGCGGGAGGCCAGACGGGCGGCGACGGCCAGTGAGCCGTCGTTGTTGAAGCCCATGCGGTTGATCAGCGCCCGGTCGCTCACCAGACGGAACAGCCGCTTCTTGGGGTTGCCGGGCTGCGGCTCCCCCGTGACCGTGCCGATCTCCACGTGGTCGAACCCGAGCATCGCCATGCCGTCGATGGCCACCGCGTTCTTGTCGAAGCCGGCGGCCAGCCCGAAGGGACCGTGCATGCGCAGCCCGAAGGCCTCGGTGCGCAGTTCCTTGTAGCGGGGCGCGAGCACGGCCGCGACGAAGGTGCGCAGGACGGGGACGCGGACGGCGAGGCGGATCCAGCGGAAGGCGAGGTGGTGCGCCCGCTCGGGGTCCATCCGCTTGAAGACGAGGGAGAAGAAGGTCTTGTACATGGTTCCTCTTGAAGCCTCATGAAGAGGGGGACACCGTTTCCGGTGTCCCCCTCGGGGCTGGCTGCTAGTCGCGGGCCGCGGTCAGGAATTCCGCGTGTTCCTGGAGCGAGCGCACTCCCACGTCGCCGTGGTTGAGGGCGTCGATGCCCTGGACCGCCGCGGCGAGCGCCTGGACCGTCGTCAGACACGGCACGGAGCGTGCCACGGCCGCCGTACGGATGTCGTAGCCGTCGAGGCGGCCGCCGGTGCCGTACGGGGTGTTGACGATGAGGTCGACCTCGCCGTCGTGGATCAGCTGGACGATGGTCTTCTCGCCGTTCGGGCCGGTGCCCTCGGACTGCTTGCGCACGACGGTGGCGTTGATGCCGTTGCGGCGCAGGACCTCGGCGGTGCCGGAGGTGGCCATCAGCTCGAAGCCGTGGGCGACCAGCTCGCGGGCCGGGAAGATCATCGAACGCTTGTCGCGGTTGGCGACCGAGATGAATGCCCGTCCCTTGGTCGGCAGCGGCCCGTAGGCGCCCGCCTGCGACTTGGCGTACGCCGTGCCGAAGACGGAGTCGATGCCCATGACCTCGCCGGTGGAGCGCATCTCCGGGCCGAGGACCGTGTCGACGCCGCGACCGTGGATGTCCCGGAAGCGGGACCACGGCATCACGGCCTCCTTGACGGAGATCGGCGCGTCCAGCGGCAGCTCGCCGCCGTCGCCGGTGGCCGGAAGCAGGCCCTCGGCGCGCAGCTCGGCGATGGTCGCGCCGAGCGAGATACGGGCGGCGGCCTTGGCCAGCGGCACCGCGGTCGCCTTCGAGGTGAAGGGGACGGTGCGCGAGGCGCGCGGGTTGGCCTCCAGGACGTAGAGGATGTCCCCGGCCAGCGCGAACTGGATGTTGATCAGGCCGCGCACGCCGACGCCCTTGGCGATGCCCTCGGTGGAGGCGCGCAGCCGCTTGATGTCGAAGCCGCCGAGCGTGATCGGGGGCAGGGCGCACGCCGAGTCGCCGGAGTGGATGCCGGCCTCCTCGATGTGCTCCATGACGCCGCCGAGGTACAGCTCCTCGCCGTCGTACAGGGCGTCGACGTCGATCTCGATCGCGTCGTCCAGGAACCGGTCGACCAAAACCGGGCGGGACGGGCTGATCTCGGTCGACTCGGCGATGTACGCCTCCAGGCGGGTCTCGTCGTAGACGATCTCCATGCCGCGTCCGCCGAGGACGTAGGAGGGCCGGACGAGGACCGGGTAGCCGATCTCGTCGGCGATGGCCTTGGCCCCGGCGAAGGTGGTGGCGGTGCCGTGCTTGGGGGCGGGCAGGCCGGCCTCCGCGAGGACCCGGCCGAAGGCGCCCCGGTCCTCGGCGGCGTGGATGGCCTCGGGCGGGGTGCCGACGACCGGCACGCCGTTGTCCTTGAGCGCCTGCGACAGGCCCAGCGGGGTCTGGCCGCCGAGCTGGACGACCACGCCCGCGACCGGGCCGGCCTGCTGCTCCGCGTGGACGATCTCCAGGACGTCCTCCAGGGTGAGCGGCTCGAAGTACAGCCGGTCGGAGGTGTCGTAGTCGGTGGAGACGGTCTCCGGGTTGCAGTTGACCATCACGGTCTCGTACCCGGCGTCGCTGAGCGCGAAGGAGGCGTGGACGCAGGAGTAGTCGAACTCGATGCCCTGGCCGATGCGGTTCGGGCCGGAGCCCAGGATGATCACCGCGGGCTTCTCGCGGGGCGCGACCTCGGTCTCCTCGTCGTAGGAGGAGTAGAAGTACGGCGTCCTCGCGGCGAACTCGGCGGCGCAGGTGTCGACCGTCTTGTAGACCGGGCGGATGCCGAGCGCGTGCCTCACCTCGCGGACGACGTCCTCGCGCAGGCCGCGGATCTCGCCGATCTGCTGGTCGGAGAAGCCGTGCCGCTTGGCCTCGGCGAGCAGGTCCGTGGTCAGCTCGGGGGCCTCGGCGAGCTCGTCGGCGATCTCCTTGATGAGGAAGAGCTGGTCGACGAACCAGGGGTCGATCTTCGTGTACTCGAAGACCTCCTCGGGCGTGGCGCCCGCGCGGATGGCCTGCATGACGGCGTTGATCCGGCCGTCGGTCGGCCGCACGGCCTCGCGCAGCAGCTCGCCCTTGTCGCCGGGCTCGCCGACGAACGTGAACTGGCTGCCCTTCTTCTCCAGCGAGCGCAGTGCCTTCTGGAAGGCCTCGGTGAAGTTGCGGCCGATGGCCATGGCCTCGCCGACCGACTTCATGGTGGTGGTCAGCGTGGAGTCCGCGCTCGGGAACTTCTCGAAGGCGAAGCGCGGGGCCTTGACGACCACGTAGTCGAGGGTCGGCTCGAAGGAGGCCGGGGTCTCGCGCGTGATGTCGTTCGGGATCTCGTCCAGGGTGTAGCCGACGGCGAGCTTGGCCGCGATCTTGGCGATCGGGAAGCCGGTCGCCTTGGAGGCGAGCGCCGACGAGCGCGACACGCGCGGGTTCATCTCGATGACGATCACGCGACCGTCCTCGGGGTTCACCGCGAACTGGATGTTGCAGCCGCCGGTGTCGACGCCGACCTCGCGGATGATCGCGATGCCGACGTCGCGCAGCACCTGGTACTCGCGGTCGGTCAGCGTCATCGCGGGCGCCACGGTGATCGAGTCGCCGGTGTGGACGCCCATGGGGTCGAAGTTCTCGATGGAGCAGACGACCACGACGTTGTCGTTCTTGTCGCGCATCAGCTCCAGCTCGTACTCCTTCCAGCCGAGGATGGACTCCTCAAGGAGCACCTCGGTGGTCGGCGAGAGGGTGAGGCCCTGGCCGGCGATGCGGCGCAGTTCCTCCTCGTCGTGGGCGAAGCCGGAGCCGGCGCCGCCCATGGTGAAGGAGGGGCGCACGACGACCGGGTAGCCGCCGAGCTCCTCGACGCCCTTGAGGACGTCGTCCATGGAGTGGCAGATGTAGGAGCGGGCCGACTCGCCGTGGCCGATCTTCTTGCGGACCTCCTCCACGACGTCCTTGAAGAGGTCGCGGTCCTCGCCCTTGTTGATGGCCTCCACATTGGCGCCGATCAGCTCGACGCCGTACTTCTCCAGGACGCCGTTGCCGTGCAGCGAGATGGCGGTGTTGAGCGCGGTCTGGCCGCCCAGGGTGGGCAGCAGCGCGTCGGGCCGCTCCTTGGCGATGATCTTCTCGACAAACTCGGGGGTGATCGGCTCGACGTAAGTGGCGTCGGCGATCTCCGGGTCGGTCATGATCGTCGCGGGGTTGGAGTTCACCAGGACGACGCGCAGGCCCTCGGCCTTGAGCACGCGGCACGCCTGGGTGCCGGAGTAGTCGAACTCGGCGGCCTGGCCGATGACGATCGGGCCGGAGCCGATGACCAGGACGGACTGGATATCGGTGCGCTTAGGCACGCTGGCCCTCCATGAGCTTCACGAAGCGGTCGAACAGGTAGGCGGCGTCGTGCGGGCCGGCAGCCGCCTCGGGGTGGTACTGGACGCTGAAGGCCGGCTTGTCGAGGAGCTGGAGGCCCTCCACCACGTTGTCGTTGAGGCAGACGTGGGAGACCTCGGCGCGGCCGTAGGGGGTGTCGGAGACCTTGTCGAGCGGGGCGTCGACGGCGAAGCCGTGGTTGTGCGCGGTGACCTCGACCTTGCCGGTCGTACGGTCCTGCACCGGCTGGTTGATGCCGCGGTGGCCGTACTTCAGCTTGAATGTGCCGAAGCCGAGCGCGCGCCCCAGGATCTGGTTGCCGAAGCAGATGCCGAACAGCGGGGTGTCGCGCTCCAGGACGCCCTGCATCACGGAGACGGGGTGGTCGGCGGTGGACGGGTCGCCGGGGCCGTTGGAGAAGAACACGCCGTCCGGGTTGACGGCGTAGACGTCCTCGACGGTCGCCGTGGCGGGCAGCACGTGCACCTCGATGCCGCGCTCGGCCATGCGGTGCGGGGTCATGCCCTTGATGCCGAGGTCGACGGCGGCGACGGTGAACTTCTTCTCGCCGATCGCCGGGACGACGTACGCCTCGGTGGTGGCGACCTCGGCGGAGAGGTCGGCGCCGGTCATCTCGGGGGCTTCCTGGACGCGGGCCAGCAGTGCGGCGTCGTCCTGGATCGCGTCGCCGCTGAAGATGCCGACGCGCATGGCGCCGCGCTCGCGCAGGTGGCGGGTGAGGGCGCGGGTGTCGATGCCGGAGATGCCGACGACGCCCTGGGCGGCCAGCTCCTGGTCAAGGGAGCGCGTTGAGCGCCAGTTGGAGGGCACGCGCGCGGGGTCGCGCACGACGTAGCCGGAGACCCAGATCTTCCTGGACTCCATGTCCTCGTCATTGACGCCGGTGTTGCCCACGTGCGGGGCGGTCATCACGACCACCTGGCGGTGGTACGACGGGTCGGTGAGGGTCTCCTGATAGCCGGTCATACCGGTGGAGAACACGGCTTCGCCGAACGTGGCCCCCACGGCCCCGTAGGCACGGCCGCGGAAGGTCCGGCCGTCCTCCAGGACGAGTACGGCGGGAGCCTTGCCGGCTCCCCTGGTGGAGGTCGTCATCGCGCGCCTTCCGTTTCCGTCTTGTTGATCATGTCGTTCAGTGTTTCGACCCACTCGTTGTGCTCGGCCGCGTGGTCGGAGCGGAAGCCGGAGTCGATCATCTTGTCGCCGTGTTCCCAGGTCACGACGAGCAGGCCGCCCTCGGTGAGGACCTTGCCGGCGATGCCCTTGTCGAGCCGGGCCTCGCGCAGCGCGGCGACGGGGACGAAGAAGTCGCTCGCACCGGGGCGTACGACGTCCAGTCCCGCGTCCGTCAGTGTCAGCTCGACCCGGCTGCGGGTGCCCAGGCCGTGCGCCACGATGCGGTCCAGCCAGTGGCCGGCGGTGGTGGAGCCGTGGTAGCGGCCACTCATCGTCAGTTTGGCCGCACCCAGGTCGTCCGGCGCGCTGGGCAGCTCCGGCAGGTCGCCCTGGAGGGTGCTGCGCCACTTCCAGCCCTCGCGCATCAGCCAGTAGACGAGCGCGACGAACAGGCCGAGGCCGACGACCCAGCCGATCCGGGCGGCCCAGTCGGTCACTTCCGCCGATTCCTTCTCGGCGGCCAGCAGGATTACAGGTGTCACGTGAGCTTCCCGTCGACGAGCGTGGCCTTGCCCCGCAGCCACGTGTGCGTCACACGGCCCGGCAGCTCGCGACCCTCGTACGGGGTGTTGCGGCTGCGCGAGGCGAAGCCCGCGGGGTCCACCTGGCCACGGTATGCCGTGTCGACGAGGGTGAGGTTGGCGGGCTCACCAGCCGAGACGGGACGGCCGTGCCCGGTGGCCTGTCCGATCTGCGCGGGCTTGAAGGACATGCGGTCGGCGACGCCGGCCCAGTCCAGCAGGCCCGTGTCCACCATGGTCTCCTGGACCACCGACAGCGCGGTCTCCAGGCCGACCATGCCCATGGCGGCGGCGGCCCACTCGCAGTCCTTGTCCTCGTGCGGGTGCGGGGCGTGGTCGGTGGCGACGATGTCGATCGTGCCGTCGGCGAGCGCCTCGCGCAGGGCCATGACGTCGCGCTCCGTGCGCAGCGGCGGGTTGACCTTGTAGACCGGGTTGTAGGACCGGACCAGCTCGTCGGTGAGGAGCAGGTGGTGCGGGGTGACCTCGGCGGTGACGTCGATGCCGCGGGACTTGGCCCAGCGGACGATCTCGACGCTGCCGGCCGTCGACAGGTGGCAGATGTGGACGCGGGAGCCGACGTGCTCGGCGAGCAGCACGTCCCGGGCGATGACCGACTCCTCGGCGACGGCGGGCCAGCCGCCGAGGCCCAGCTCGGCGGAGACGACGCCCTCGTTCATCTCGGCGCCCTCGGTCAGCCGGGGCTCTTGGGCGTGCTGGGCGACGACGCCGTTGAAGGCCTTCACGTACTCCAGGGCGCGGCGCATGATCACGGCGTCGTGGACGCACTTGCCGTCGTCGGAGAAGACGGTGACGCCGGCCGCGGACTCGTGCATGGCGCCCAGCTCGGCGAGCTTGACGCCCTCCAGGCCGACGGTGACGGCGCCGATGGGCTGCACGTCGCAGTAGCCGGACTCCTTGCCGAGCCGCCAGACCTGCTCGACGACGCCGGCGGTGTCGGCGACCGGGAAGGTGTTGGCCATGGCGAAGACGTTGGTGTAGCCGCCGCTCGCCGCGGCGCGGGTGCCGGTGAGGACGGTCTCGGAGTCCTCGCGGCCGGGCTCGCGCAGGTGGGTGTGCAGGTCGACCAGGCCGGGCAGCAGCACCTTGCCGTCGGCCTCGACGACCTCGGCGCCCTCGGCGCTCAGCCCGGTGCCCACCTCCGCGACGGTCCCGCCGTCGATCAGCACGTCCTGCGGCTCGCCGCCGAGCACCTTCGCACCGCGGATCAGGGTCTTGCTCATGCTCTTACTTCTCCTCGGTGGTGCGGGCGTGGGTGACGGCGGGTTCGTTGCCGCCGAGCAGCAGGTACAGGACGGCCATCCGGATGGAGACGCCGTTGGTGACCTGCTCGACGACGGTGCAGCGGTCGGAGTCGGCGACCTCTGCGGTGATCTCCATGCCGCGGACCATCGGGCCGGGGTGCATCACGATGGCGTGGTCGGGCATCCGCGCCATGCGGTCGCCGTCGAGGCCGTAGCGGCGGGAGTACTCGCGCTCGGTCGGGAAGAACGCGGCGTTCATACGCTCGCGCTGCACGCGCAGCAGCATCACCGCGTCGGACTTGGTCAGCGTCGAGTCGAGGTCGTAGGAGACCTCGCAGGGCCAGGTCTCGACGCCGACCGGCAGCAGGGTGGGCGGGGCGACGAGGGTGACCTCGGCGCCCAGGGTGTGCAGCAGGTCGACGTTGGAGCGGGCGACGCGGCTGTGCAGGATGTCGCCGACGAGGGTGATCCGGCGTCCGTCCAGGTCCTTCCCGAGGCCGGCGTCGCGGCCGACCAGGCGGCGGCGCATCGTGAAGGCGTCCAGCAGGGCCTGGGTGGGGTGCTGGTGGGTGCCGTCCCCGGCGTTGACGACGGCCGCGTCGATCCAGCCGGAGGTGGCCAGGCGGTACGGGGCGCCGGAGGCGCTGTGCCGGATGACGACGGCGTCGACGCCCATGGCCTCCAGCGTCTGGGCGGTGTCCTTGAGGGACTCGCCCTTGGAGACGCTGGAGCCCTTGGCGGTGAAGTTGATGACGTCCGCGGACAGGCGCTTCTCGGCGGCCTCGAAGGAGATCCGGGTCCGGGTGGAGTCCTCGAAGAAGAGGTTGACGACGGTACGGCCGCGCAGGGTCGGCAGTTTCTTGATCGGCCGGTCGGCGACCCGGGCCATCTCCTCGGCGGTGTCGAGGATCAGGATGGCGTCGTCGCGGGTGAGGTCGGCGGCCGAGATGAGATGACGCTGCATCTGTGAGGCTCCGTAAGGCGATTCAGCGGAAGAGCGGGATGATTCGGGCGGCCGGGTACGCGTGCGGGCGCACCGAGCGGGCGTACGGCACGGCTGGACGCGTGCGCGGGGTGCTAAGGGTGGGCGCCCGGGGAGGCCGGCTTGGCACCGAGCAGCACGGTGTCGCGACCGTCCTCCTCGGCGAGCTGGACCTTGACCGTCTCCCGCAGCGACGTGGGGAGGTTCTTGCCGACGTAGTCGGCGCGGATGGGCAGTTCGCGGTGGCCGCGGTCGACGAGGACGGCGAGCTGCACCGCGCGCGGGCGGCCGATGTCGTTCAGCGCGTCGAGGGCGGCACGGATGGTGCGGCCGGAGAAGAGCACGTCGTCGACGAGGACGACCAGGCGGCCGTCGATGCCGTCGCCGGGGATCTCGGTGCGGGCCAGCGCACGCGGCGGGTGCATGCGCAGGTCGTCGCGGTACATGGTGATGTCGAGCGAGCCGACCGGGATCTTGCGCTCGGTGATCTGCTCGAGCTTGTCGGCGAGCCGCCGGGCGAGGAAGACGCCCCGGGTCGGAATGCCGAGGAGCACCACGTCGTCGGCGCCCTTGGCGCGTTCGACGATCTCGTGGGCGATGCGGGTGAGGACCCGTGCGATGTCGGGCCCTTCGAGAACGGGCCGTGCTTCTTGCTGCTTGTCCATAAGAAACGGACCTCCTTCTCCGCCTCACGGGACGGACCTTAAAGGACGTCGGATATGCGCCACCTACGGTATCAGGCTCACAGAGACGTTCTGCCGGCCCCCCTGACGCTCCCCCGTCACCCTTTTGCCGCACCCGCGTCACCCGCTCGGCGTAACGGATCGCGGATACCACGGAAGAGTCGGTGCGGACCATTCGGCTTGACGCAGGAGAGTAACGCTGCGTAACCTCACAGTGAGTTACCAGCCGCGCGGCTCGCAACACAGCAAACCGCGTCGACACCTTGTCCGGGGAGCCATATGTCCAGCGAATACGCCAAACAGCTCGGGGCCAAGCTCCGGGCCATCCGCACCCAGCAGGGCCTTTCCCTCCACGGTGTCGAGGAGAAGTCCCAGGGCCGCTGGAAGGCCGTCGTGGTCGGTTCTTACGAGCGCGGCGACCGTGCCGTGACCGTGCAGCGCCTCGCCGAGCTGGCGGATTTCTACGGCGTTCCCGTGCAGGAGCTGCTCCCGGGCACCACTCCGGGCGGCGCCGCCGAGCCGCCGCCGAAGCTGGTCCTGGACCTGGAGCGGCTGGCCACGGTGCCGGCCGAGAAGGCGGGCCCGCTCCAGCGTTACGCGGCCACGATCCAGTCGCAGCGCGGTGACTACAACGGCAAGGTGCTCTCGATCCGCCAGGACGACCTGCGCACACTCGCCGTCATCTACGACCAGTCGCCCTCGGTCCTCACCGAGCAGCTGATCAGCTGGGGTGTGCTGGACGCGGACGCGCGCCGCGCGGTGGCGTCCCACGAGGAGCTCTGAGCCGCGGCCGCCTCAGCAGAAACGTGCCGCCGGGGCCGCGCTACGAGGAGACATGCCGGAGGGCCCGCAGCGCGCCTGCTGCGGGCCCTCCGGCATGGTGGGTCTCTCCCCGGGCCCTCGGGCCCCGGGGGCCTCGGGGGACCTCTCTCAGCTCTCCTCGCGACGCAGCGAGGACTTGAGGTCCTTCAGCCGGCCGAGCAGGCCGTTGACGAACGCGGGCGACTCGTCCGTGGAGAACTCCTTCGCCAGCTGCACCATCTCGTCCAGGACGACGGCGTCCGGGGTCGCGTCGACCCAGATCAGCTCGTACGCGCCCAGACGCAGGATGTTGCGGTCGACGACCGGCATGCGGTCGAGCGTCCAGCCGACCGAGTACTGGGCGATGAGCTCGTCGATGCGCTTCGCGCGCTCGGCGTAGCCCTCGACCAGCTCCATCGTGTACTCGCTGACCGGCGGCTGCCGGGTGTCGGACCGGGCGTGCCGGACCCAGTCGGCGAGGACCGTCAGGACGTCGGCGCCGCGCTGATCGCCCTCGAAGAGGATCTGGAAGGCGCGCTTGCGGGCCGTGTTGCGGGCAGCCACGGTTAGCTGTTCACCCGGCCGAGGTAGTCGCTGGAGCGGGTGTCGACCTTGATCTTCTCACCGGTGGTGATGAAGAGCGGGACGTTGATCTGGTGACCGGTCTCCAGGACGGCGGGCTTGGTGCCGCCGGTGGAGCGGTCGCCCTGGACACCCGGCTCGGTCTCCTTGATGACCAGCTCGACGGCGGCGGGCAGCTCGACGAAGAGCACCGAACCCTCGTGCTGGGCAACGGTGGCCGTGAAGCCCTCGATCAGGAAGTTGGCGGCGTCGCCGACGGCCTTGCGGTCGACGTGCAGCTGGTCGTAGGTCTCCATGTCCATGAAGACGAAGTAGTCGCCGTCCATGTACGAGAACTGCATGTCACGCTTGTCGACAGTGGCCGTCTCGACCTTGACGCCGGCGTTGAAGGTCTTGTCGACGACCTTGCCGGAAAGCACGTTCTTGAGCTTGGTGCGCACGAAGGCGGGGCCCTTGCCGGGCTTGACGTGCTGGAACTCGACGACGGACCAGAGCTGGCCGCCTTCGAGCTTGAGCACCATGCCGTTCTTGAGGTCGTTCGTGGAAGCCACGGTTGCGGAATCTCCTGGACTGGACTGACGTGGACGACCCCGGGGCAGGCAGGCGCACAGCGCGAAGGCTAGAGCGCGAGCAGCTCCTTGGTCGTGATGGTGAGTAGCTCGGGTCCGCCGTCCGCCTCGGGGCGTACGACGAGCGTGTCATCGATCCGGACCCCGCCCCGACCCGGGAGGTGGACCCCCGGTTCGACGGTGACCGGCACACAAGCGTCCAGTTTACCCATGGCCGCGGGGGCCAACTGCGGGTCCTCGTCGATTTCGAGTCCGACACCGTGACCGGTGAGCGTCGGAAGGTTCTCCGCGTACCCGGCCGAGTCCAGCGCCTGGCGGGCGGCGCGATCCACGTCGCGGCAGGCGGCGCCGGGCGCGAGGGCCTCCCGGCCGGCCCGCTGGGCCGCGAAGACGAGGTCGTACAGCTCGATCTGCCAGTCGGCCGGAGAGGTGCCGATGACGAACGTACGGCCGATCTCGCAGCGGTACCCGCGGTAGGTCGCGCCCAGGCAGACGGAGAGGAAGTCGCCCTCCTCCACGCGCCGGTCGGTGGGCCGGTGGCCGCGGCGCCCCGAGTTCGGGCCCGTGCCGACGGAGGTGGGGAAGGCGGGCCCGTCGGCGCCGTGGTCGACCAGGCGGCGCTCCAGTTCCAGGGCGAGGTGCCGTTCGGTGCGGCCGACCAGGATGGACTCCAGGAGTTCGCCGAGGGCCTGGTCGGCGATCTCGGCGCCGATGCGCAGGCAGGAGATCTCCTCCTCGTCCTTGACCACCCGAAGCTGCTCGACCGCCTGGCCGAGGTCGGTCAGGCGCAGCCGGGGCGCGACCGAGCGCATGGCACGGTGCCGGACCACGGTGAGGTGGTGGTCCTCCGTGGCGAGGGACTCGGTGCCCTGGGCGGCGGCGAGGCCGGTGGCCGCGACGGCCGGGTCGCCGCCGGGTCCGGGCAGCGCGCGCACCGGCAGGGACTCGTCGGGCCGGCCCTGTGCCGACCGCTCGTCCGGCGGGCCGGAGCAGACCAGGAGATCCTCGGTCTTGCCCAGCAGCAGTACGGCGCCGTGCGGGGCCGCGCCCGCGAGATAGCGCACGTTGGCGGGCCGGGAGACGAGCGCCGCCGCGCTGCCGCCCGCGTTGCAGCGTTCTCGTAGGCGCGTCCGGCGGGCCGCGTACACCTCTGACATGAACCGAGCGTATGGGCTCCGCCGGGGGTGCGCCGCTTGGGTGGGCCGAGTGGGGATGTGCGGGGGCGTCCTCTGTGGGCCTACGGGGGTGGGGGTGGTTGTTGTGCCGCGGCTGACGGCCGGTGGGGGCTTGTCGCGCCGTTCCCCGCGCCCCTTTGGGGCGCTGTGCTGGAGCGCGTCTACCAGTTCGGCGGGCTGGCTATCGAGCGGGAGAGGACCTCGTCGAGGAGGTGGGCGGTTTCCGGGACGTCGAGTTGGGAGTTGTCGATGATCGGAAGACCCGAGCCGTACCAGCCGGCCATCCGGCCGTGGATGCGGGCGACCTCCTCGTCGGTGAGGCGCCGGTTGCCGCTGCGTTCGGCGTTGCGCTCCAGGACGATGTCCAGGCCCGGCAGGAGGACGACCGGCAGCAGGCCGGGACCGACGTGCCGCTTCCAGCCGCCGAGGCCGACGACCGGGCGGTCCGGGAAGACCGCGTCGTCGAGGATGCACGAGATGCCGTTGGCGAGGAAGTTGCGCGCGGAGAAGCCGCAGGTGCGGCGGGCCAGGCGGTACTGGGCCTCGGAGTGCTCGTTCCACCCGGTCTGGGGGTCGGCGAAGCCGGAGCGGACCCATTCGCGGACGTCGTCGAGGCTGATGTGGGCGGTGGGGACCCGGCGGTGGTCCGCCCAGTACTTGGCGACGCTGGTCTTGCCGGCGCCCGCGGGGCCGATGAGCAGCACCGCGAGGGTGGTCGCGGTGGGGTCGGGCGCGGCGGCCGTGGCCGGGGGCACGCTGGGTACGGCCACGGGGCCGCCGGGCGGCAGCGGTACGTGGCCGGTGCCTTCCGGGGAGGGCGAGGCGGGGGCAGGCTGGTGCGGACCCGGACCCGGAACCGGGCCCGGAGTCGGTTGCGGCCCCGGGGCATGCTGCGGTCCCGGAGCCTGCTGCGGTCCCGGAGCCGGGACCTGATGGGGAGCCACGGGGTGCGGGGCCTGCACGGGATAGCCCGGGGCAGGCGGAGGAACGGGGGCGGAACCCTGGTGCGGGCCCGGGTGGTGTGCGGCCGGGGACCAGCCGACGGCCGGTCCGTGCCCCGGCTGATGGGGCGGCGGCAGCGGAGAACCCACTGCGTGCTGCATCCGGTGCCACTCCGTCTCGTACAGGCGATGGGCGCTGACAGCGGGACGGGGCCCGCCTGCTACCGAACGGTACCGCCCCCGGCCGTCGTTTGGTGAACGGCCGGGGGTGGTCCGAAGTGCCCGTCTCGCAAGGCGAATCGGACGGAAGGTACGCCGGGGTACTACTCGCCCACCTCGCCGTAGGCGGCGAGGAGGACGGCCGGGTCGGGGCCCTCCAGGACGGTGGGCTTGGCGAGGCCGTCCAGGACGATGAAGCGCAGCAGGTCGCCGCGGGACTTCTTGTCGACCTTCATGTTCTCGACCAGCTTGGGCCACTGGTCGTGGCGGTAGTGCAGCGGGAGGCCGACCGCTTCGAGGATGCTGCGGTGGCGGTCGGCGGTCGCGTCGTCCAGGCGGCCCGCGAGGCGGCCCAGTTCGGCGGCGAAGTGCATGCCGACCGAGACCGCGGCGCCGTGGCGCCACTTGTAGCGCTCGTTCTTCTCGATGGCGTGGCCGAGCGTGTGACCGTAGTTGAGGATCTCCCGCAGGCCCGCCTCCTTCAGGTCGGAGGAGACGACCTCCGCCTTGACCTTGATGGAGCGCACGATCAGCTCGGAGGTGTGCGGTCCGGCCGGGGTGCGCGCGGCCTGGGGGTCGGACTCGATCAGGTCCAGGATCACCGGGTCGGCGATGAAGCCGGCCTTGATGACCTCGGCGAGCCCGGAGACGTAGTCGTTGACCGGGAGGGAGTCCAGCGCGGCCAGGTCGCACAGGACACCGGCCGGCGGGTGGAAGGAGCCGACGAGGTTCTTGCCCTCGGCGGTGTTGATGCCGGTCTTGCCGCCGACGGCCGCGTCCACCATGGCCAGCACGGTGGTGGGGACGGCGATCCAGCGCACGCCGCGCAGCCAGGTCGCGGCCACGAATCCGGCCAGGTCGGTGCTGGCCCCGCCGCCGACGCCGACGATCACGTCGGTGCGGGTGAAGCCGGACTGGCCGAGCGCCTTCCAGCAGTAGGCGGCGACCTCGGCGGTCTTCGCCTCCTCGGCGTTGGGCACCTGGATGGCGATCGCCTCGTAGCCCTGCCCGGCGAGGTCGGCGCGCAGCGCGTCGCCGGTCTCGGCGAGGGCCTCGGGGTGGATCACGGCGACCTTCTTGGCCCTCGGGCCGATCAGACCGCCGAGCTCGCCCAGGAGCTGACGGCCCACCAGGACCTCGTAGGGGTCGGATCCCGCGGTGCCGCCGACCTGGATCCTTGTCACATCGTTCATCGCGGCGTCCTCCGGCCGGGGGTCCGGGGGTTGTCCCCCGGGAATCACAGTCAACTCCAGTGCGTCGAGGGCGGCTCGGGTGACTTCCTCCGGCGTACGCCCGTCGGTGGCCACGACGACCGTGGCGACCTCCTCGTACAGGTGGCGGCGGGCCTCCATCAGCTCGCGCCACTGTCTGCGCGGGTT